>NZ_JADLQN010000007.1 GCF_015477835.1 Nocardia higoensis
CAAAACAATCGCCAGCCGGAAAATTAGCTGACTAAAAATGTCCGACCCCCCACGGGGGTGAAGAGCCGGAACCAATAAATAATTGGCACTGACATTCATCGACACACTATTGAGTTCTCAAAGAACAGGCGCACACATATCCGACCGGCTATCCGGTTGTTCTGTGAGGCAACTTTTCCAGCCTAACCACAGTCCCTCCCGAAGTCAAGTCCGGTCGGTACCGCGTCTACGCTGCATGTCAGGCGCCCTTCGTCCTACCTCGTTTTCCGCGCCCGCCGAGCCTCTCGGCTGGACGTCTCGGCTCCGGGTCGGTGTCCGTGTCGCTCTGACGTTGAATAAGTTACGCGGCGGAGAACTCTCCGTCAAATCCGCACTACAGCCATGTAATTTCGCAGGTCAGCGGCTCGGGATCGGGGACATAAGGGGCTTGGGCCGCGAAATGGTGACCCAAGCCACCGAGATCAATTCTCCGAGCGCATCGCGCCGGCCGTATTTCGCTTGCCTCTGCGCACGACCAACCAGCGTCCGTGCAGGTAGTCCGCTTCGGAGGGGGTCCACTCGGGGTCGGCGATCTTCTGGTTGTTCACCGAGGCTCCGCCTTCGTTGACGGTGCGACGGGCCGCTCCCCGGCTGTCGGACAGCCCGGTGGCCACCAGCAGATCGACGATCGTGTTCGCGGTACCGGGCGCGATCCGGGCGACCTCTCCGTCGACTGCGGTCTCGCGCAGCGCCGCGGCGAGCGTGGACTCGTCGAGGTCGCGCAGTTCGCCACGCCCGAACAGCGCCTGGCTCGCCAGCTGCACGGCCTTGGTGTTCTCCTCGCCGTGTACCAGCGTGGTCATCTCGGCCGCGAGCCTGCGCTGGGCCTCCCGCGCGTGCGGACGCTCGGCGGTGGCCTGCTCGAGATCGGCCAGCTCCTCCCGGCCGAGGAAGGTGAACCAACGCAGGTACTTGACGACGTCGGCGTCCGCGGTGTTCACGAAGTACTGGTACCAGGCGTACGGACTGGTCATCTCGGGGTCGAGCCAGAGGCTGCCGCCACCGGTGGACTTGCCGAACTTCTTGCCGTCGGCCGAAGTCACCAGGGGCACGGTCAAAGCGTGCACGCTCTCGCCGTCGACGCGGCGGTTGAGCTCGACACCGGAGATGATGTTGCCCCATTGATCGGAGCCGCCGACCTGCAGCCGGCAACCGTAGGCGCGACGCAACTGCAGGTAGTCGTTGGCCTGCAGCAGCATGTAGCTGAACTCGGTGTAGGAGATGCCCTCGCCCTCCAACCTGCGCTTGACGGTGTCGCGGGCCAGCATGACGTTGATGGAGAAGTGCTTGCCGATGTCGCGCAGGAAGTCGACGACGCTCAGCGGGCCGGTCCAGTCCATGTTGTTCGCGATGATCGCGCCGGTCGGCGAATCGTCGATGTCGACGAAGCGCTCGAGCTGGGAACGGATACGGCCGGCCCACTCGGCGACGGTGTCGGTGGAGTTCATGGTGCGCTCGCCGACGTCACGGGGGTCACCGATGAGTCCGGTGGCCCCGCCGGCGAGCACGATCGGCCGGTGACCGGCGCGCTGGAAGCGCTTCAGGGCCAGCAGTGGCACCAGGTGCCCGGCGTGCAGGCTGGCCGCGGTGGGATCGAACCCGGCATAGAGGGTCAGCGGCCCACCGGCCAGTGCCGAACGCAGGGCGTCGAGGTCGGTGGACTGTGCGATCAGTCCGCGCCAGGTCAGTTCATCGATGATGTCGCCGCTCACGCCGTCCCATCTTTCCGCACCACTGTCCTGCGCCGATGCGCAGGTGCCGCCGGAAGCGGATGGCTTCCGGCGGCACGGCGCCGAGGCCGCCGGCGGCAGCGCAGACCACTGCGGGAGCGTAACCCGTGGCGGGGTCGAACCTGGTAGTACCGGTGCGGCGCGCGCGTCTCAGCGGGCACGGGGACTGCGCCGGTAGGTGGAGATCGCGGGGGCGGACGGTAGCCAGAAGCGCCAGGGGCGGTCGGCGGCGGTACTGACGCCGACACGTGGGCCGCTGGCGATCGCCTCGTCGGGCACAGGGTCGGCGAGTTCGAGACGGATCGGCGAGTCCGGGGCGAACAGCGGCGTCCCGTAGTCGGTGAGGGTGATGCCGAGGGCGGTGCCGAGGTTGCCGGGCCCGCGAGCGAGGTCCGCGTCGGTTCGGGCGGTGGGTCGCCGGGTACGCACGAGGTCGACGCCTTCGATCACCTCGCCCGCGCGCAGCAGCACGGCGCTCGCCGTCTCGTCGGGCCCGGTCGTGACATTGATGCAGGTGTGCATGCCGTAACTCAGATACACGTAGAGATGGCCGGCCGGACCGAACATCACGGCATTACGCCTGGTGCGTCCCCGGCCGGAGTGCGAGGCGGGGTCGGGCCAGGGGCCGGCCGGATCGCCGCCGTAGGCCTCCACCTCGACCAGCCGGATCGCGGTCGCGCCGGAGCGCAGAGTGGCGCCGAGCAGGCGGCGAGCGGCGGCGGGGGGTTCGACGATCAGTTCTTCGGCGGCGACGATTTCTTCGGCGGACACGCGGCCATTGTGCTCGATACCCGTCGCGTGAGAGACCGCCGGCGACCGCGCCTGAACACCGCAGCGGTCGCTCGAGCTGTCCTTCGTGGTCGCGGAGATGCCGGGCTGATACCCGACGCCGCTGATCCCTGACACCGCTGATCCCTGACGCCGCAGCCGGGTACGCCGGGACGGTGCCCGGTTGCGGTCGCCGCTACCGGAGGCACATAATTCGCCATATGATGAATTCACCACTCGATGAATTGAGGGCGTCGTGACCGGGCAGCCCATCCCCCGGCCGACCGGCTCCGAGCCCGGAGCGACCGCGGTCGACATCGAGGGTCTGATCGTCCGACGGGGGAAACGCGAAGTTCTGCACGGTGTTTCGCTGACGATCCCGACCGGCTCGATCACCGGCCTGCTCGGACCCTCCGGCTGCGGCAAGACGACCTTGATGCGGTGCGTCGTCGGCGCCCAGCTGGTGCGTTCGGGTCGGGTCACCGCGCTGGGCCTCCCCGCGGGCGCACGGGAACTGCGCCGACGGATCGGCTACGTCACGCAGGCGCCCAGCGTCTATCCCGATATCAGCGTGCGGGAGAACGTCGCGTATTTCGCCGCGTTGTCGGGGCGTGATCGCGACGATGTCGAGGAGGCGATCGAATCCGTCGGACTGCGTGATCACATGCGTGATCGCGTCGACGAACTCTCCGGCGGGCAGCAGACCAGGACCTCCCTGGCGTGCGCGCTGGTCGCGCGGCCCGATCTGCTGATCCTCGACGAACCGACCGTCGGTCTGGACCCGGTGCTGCGCGTCGAACTGTGGAAGAAGTTCCGCGAACTCGCCGCCGGGGGCACAACATTGCTGGTCTCGAGTCACGTGATGGACGAGGCCGACTACTGCGATCAACTGCTGCTGATGCGCGATGGCCGGCTGCTGGCCCACCTCAGCCCGGACGAACTGCGCGCCGAGACCGGCGAGAGCAACTTGGAACAAGCCTTCCTCGCCCTGATCACGACGGGACCGATCGCATGACGACTCTGCGCCCCTACACCGCCACCACCGGCCGGATCCTGCGTCAACTGCGCAACGACCACCGCACTGTCGTGCTGATCCTGGTGGTCCCCGCCGTGATGATGACGCTGCTGTATTTCGTCTATGCCGAGACCCCGGCGCAGTCCCAGGGACGCGCGCTGTTCGATCGGGTCGGCATCAGCATGCTCGGCATCCTGCCGTTCATCGTGATGTTCCTGGTCACCGCGATCGCCATGCAGCGCGAACGCACCTCGGGGACGCTCGAGCGACTGCTGTCCACGCCGCTGTCGAAGCTGGACCTGCTGGGCGGCTACGGGAGCGCGTTCTCGCTGGCCGCGGCCGCTCAGGCAAGCGTGGCGTGTCTGGTGTCGTTCGGGCTGCTCGGGTTGGAGGCGGCGGGCAGTGCCGGATGGGTGGTGCTGATCGCCGTGGTCGACGCGATCTGCGGGGTGGCGCTGGGCCTGCTGGCGAGTGCGTTCGCGCGCACCGAGTTCCAGGCGGTGCAGTTCATGCCGTTGGTGGTCACGCCACAGATCTTTCTGTGCGGACTGCTGGTGCCGCGTGATCAGCTGCCGCGCTGGCTCGAGATCATCAGCGACGTCTTACCCCTGAGTTATGCCGTCGACGCCCTCGAGCAGGTATCGCTTCATGCCGAGCCGACCGGACGGATGTGGCGGGATCTGCTGATCGTCGCGGCCTTCGCAGTCATCGCCTTGGTCATGGGCGCAGCGACGCTACGGCGGCGCAGCGCATGAACGAGCCGGGTGCGAAATCGGAGAGCCCGGGCAGGTCCGGTCGCCGACGCGGGCGGTCGGGGGCCAAGGAGGCGATCCTGGCCGCGGCCCGGGCACGATTCGCCGAGAACGGCTTCCACAAGACCTCGATCCGGTCGATCGCCGGCGACGCCGGTGTCGATCCGGCGCTGGTACACCATTATTTCGGCGCCAAACAGGAACTGTTCGCCGCCGTGGTCGACCTGCCCGTCGACCCGCAGGCGGTGCTCGCGGTCATCGACTCCGCGCCGGTCGGTGAGCTCGGCGCCGCGATCGTGCGCACCATCGTCGCCATCTGGGACTCCCCCGCCGGGCCCGCGGCCGTCGCCGCGGTGCGCAGCCTACTGGCCGGCGCCGATCCTGGGCTCACACGCAGTTTCGTGCTGGACGTCGTGCTGGAGCGGGTGCGATCCCGAATCGCGACCGAGGCCGACGACGGGCGTGCCCGGGTGGCCCTGGCCGCTTCGCAGCTGGCGGGAATCATGGTGGCGCGCAAGATCGTCGGCGTGGAGCCGCTGGCCTCGATGCCGCTCGACGAACTGGTCGCCGCGGTCGGGCCGACGCTGCAGCGCTACCTCACCGGCGACATCGCCGCCGGAACGAGCTGAGCGGCTCGGCCGGTCACTGCCCTGCCCGAGCGACCAACTTCTCGTGCTCGGCCTCGGACACGTCGCGGGCGTCGTCGACGAGCAGCACCGGGATGCCGTTGTCGATCGGGTAGGCGCGCCGCAAACGCGGGTTGTAGAGGATGTCCGCGCCCGAATCGTCGGCAACGAGCAGCAGCGGGCCCTTGTCCTGGGGGCAGGCCAGCAGTTCGAGCAGGGTGGGGTCCAAGGCGGTGCGCTCCGGCATGGTGCTGAACCTACCGGACCGTGCTGTTCGCCTCGACGGCCGGCCGACGGCGGAACGAGATGTGCCGGTGGCCGAAGAAGCCGGCGACCGCGACCAGTCCCATCACCACCACCGTCGAGGGCGCCTTCGGCAACCCGAGCACCGTCACCGCCAGCGACAACAGTGCCATGTTCAGCACCAGTCCCCCGGAATTCACGGCGACGAAGCCGAGGAAGTCGCGCAGCACCCGGCCGCGCACCCGGAAGACCAGTGTGCGGTGCAGGCCGAAGGCGACGACGACACTGATCGCGTAGGCGAGCGCGACGGCCGCCGACGGGGCCCACGCGGTGTCGGGCAGGAGGGTCAGCCAGGCCACGGTGAGTGCCGTGCCGAACACCGTGTTGAAGCCGCCGACCAGGGCATACACGACCTCCTGCCTGCGCAGTGTGCGCCGGATCAGGTCGGCTCGCCGGACGGTCGGCGTCGGCTCGGGGTGCGTGAGATCGGCGCCCCTCTGGTCGGCGTCCACACGGTCGGCGTTCATGAGGTCAGAGCGGATGGGCCCGGTCCGCGCGACGTCGGAATCCACCGGTCCGACGTCCACCGGACCACTGACCGCGCACTCTCTACGTGCGTCGTCGGCGCTCACGCGACCCCACTCACGGGGTGACACCCGTCGGTTCACGGTCGGCTTTCGGGTCTCGGATCGTCGGTATCGACGAAGCCGGCAGACCCGGCAGGATCGACGGTGCCCACGGAGTCGGCAGCACCGGCAGAGTCGATACCGGCAGAGTCCGTACTGTCGCCGACGCGGCGGCGCGACCGGACATACCACCATTGGAGCACTCCGAGACCGGCGAGACCGGCGATCATCGTGGCGATGCCGATCTTCCAGCCGGGCGGTCGCCAGGTCAGTACGAGTTCGGCGGCGTCGGTTCCCGGCGGGACCTCGACGGCGACGAAACTCTTGGCGACCGTGGTGATCGGGATCGACTCGCCATCCAGCGTCGCCCGGTAGCCGGGCCAGCCCAGCCGGGCGAACACCACCAGGCCGCCGTCGGGCGAGTCGACACGCAGCCTGCTGGTGGTGTCGGTTTCCGAGATCGACTCGGCCGTGACGTCCTCGGTGTGCGAGATGCGGCCGTTGACCGTCGAGATCGGTCCGCCGTCGCGTTCGAGCACGGCGATGTAGTCCTCGTGGCCGGGCAGGTCCACCCAGTGCCAGCCGTCCGGCACAGGCTGGTTCCTCGCGTCGGGGAACAGCGCGCGCTGCAGGACGACGCGATCGAGGTTCATCAGGTCGACCGGCGCGCGGCCGGTGACCTGTTCGGGGGCGAACAGGCGGCGGTAGGCGTCGGGGCAGACACTGCTGTCCCAGCGCATGCACAGCAGTTCGCCGAAGTAGAAGTGGCCGGTGGGGGTGTAGCCGTTGACGTAGGTCCGGTCCAGGGTGCGGGCGTAGTTGCCGAACACCAGCGAGCGGTAGGCGGCGTCGGGGTGGCGGTCCCGGTCCTGGAGCAGTCCGCGTTCGCCCAGTTGGATCGTGGTGCCGGGGAATTCGGGAAATGCTGCTTTGGCGTCGGAGCGGTCGGCGGGCAGGTTCCAGGCCATCGGTGTGGGCTGGGCGGCGCGGACCTGCAGGTAGGCGATCGGGAACATGGCCGCGATGGTGAGTGCGCAGGCGGCCGCGATGCCGCGCGTTCCGGCCAGGCGGACCACGGCGGCGCCCAGCGCCAGGATCGCCACGGCCGAGATCAGGTGCCAGAGCGCGCCGTCCGGATCGGCGGAGGCCGATCGCACCAACAGCAGCAGCACCAGCACACCGCCCGCGATCGCGCGGTTCTTCGGATCGCGGAAGGCGCCGTAGCGGCTGAGCAGCACGCACACCAGCACCAGCAGGCCGATGGCCAGCATGGGCAGCACCCGTGCGGGCCAGCGCAGTGGGCCGATCGTGCCGGGGCCCGCGATCCACATGAGCATGGTCACGGTGAAGATCGCGACCGCGCTCAGTTCGCGCCACGCCTGCTCGGCCCTGCGCCAGTCGACGAAAGCGAGGGCGGGAACGAGGAACCAGGCGATGTAGGTCGAAGGCAGCGGCTGCACATAGCCCCACCAGGACACATAGGCCGGCATGGTGCTGGGCAGGCTGGCGTTCAGCGATTCCGACCACGGCACGGTCAGGAATTGGTCGTTGACGATTTCGGAGACACCGCGCCAGGTCACTTTCGCGGACAGGAGGCTGGGCAGGAAGGTCAGCAGCCCGGCGAGGCCGGCGAAGGCCGAGACCAGCGTCAGCCGCAGCACCGCCTGCCACGGCGTGCGGTACAGCAGTTCGCCGACGGCGACGGCCGCCAGCATCAGCACCGCCTCGACCGAGGGAAAGATGTATTGGACGGTGATGGTGAGGTAGAGGAAGACGAAGACCGGAATCGGGCCGGACAGGCCGCGGGTGTAGCGCACCGCCGACGCCCATGCGTGCAGCATCCAGGCGGTGCCGGTGAGCGCGGTCATCCAACTGGCCTGATCGAAGAACAGGAAGAAGCCCGACAGCGGGAAGGCCACGCCCGCCACCGCCGCCCACGCCGGCCGGGATCCGTAGACGAGACAGATCCGGTAGACGCCCAACCCGGCGATGATCGAGAAGATCAGTTTCACGACGGTCGCGTAGAGCGCGATGTTGTCGATGGAGGGCGCGATGAGGTCGATGAGCAATTGCGGCGGGTTGAACAGGCCCGCGTCGTCCATCGTATTGTTCCCGGCCATCCACTGTTCGGGAACCATTACCGGGAACGTGCCCTCACGCAGCGAGCGCCCGAGCCCGATCCACAGGGCGGAGTACTGGGATTCGGTGTCGTCGGTGAAATAGTGCCTGGCGTTGGCCGCCAGGACCGCGAGGTATCCGGCGATCACGCCTGCCATGGTGACCAGGCCCCACCGCCGGATTTCCCGGCGCTCCCGCTCATCCGCCGAGGCCACGCGAACCTCGGCAGTTCCCGCTCCGGAAGCCGGGGATTCGGGCTCCGGCGGGGGAGTCTGCTCCCCCGTTCTCTCACGCACCGCACTGTCCGTCACGATTGCCACACATTACAGATGGGTGCCCCATCCGTCAGCATGACCGATTTATCCGAAATGCCGAATTCGGTCCTCCACCAGAAACTTCCGAATGAATCATTTCGGCCGGAAGCGCCCCGCGCGTCGTGCTGACGAGCGACCTTCCCTGTTACAGTGACGCGCACCTCTGCGCCGTATACCGGTTCCGTATACGGCGACAGAGACGGCACACACCATCATCGAAAGCCGATTCCGTCGATGCCGATTCCCACCACGCGCCCCCGCCCCGCCGGGCGCCCCTCCGCCACCGGACGCTCCTATTCCGTCGAGCGCCCGGTCTTCGTCGAACGCCTGGACTCCGATGCCGAGAGCACGCACCGACCCGACCGCCCCGGAGCCGATCGCCCACATGCGATCTCGGTGGTGGTGCCGGTCTATCGCGGCGAGCAGACCATCGCGGCGTTGGTCGAGGAACTGCACCGGCTCACGACCACCCACCTCACTCCCGACGGTGTCCCCTACGTGGTCGAGGAGATCGTCCTGGTCCACGACAACGGGCCGGACCGCTCCGACGTGGTGATACAGCAACTCCAGCAGACCCACCCGGAGGTCCGCGCCATCTGGTTGAGCCGCAATTTCGGACAGGACGCGGCCACTATCGCGGGCATGTCGGTGGCGATCGGCGACTGGATCGTCACGATGGACGAGGACGGCCAGCACGATCCCGGCAGCATCGGCGGCTTCCTCGACGCCGCACTCACCGAGCGCGCGGACCTGGTCTACTCCAAGCCGGTCAACACCCGGCCGCACGGGTTTCTGCGCAATGTCACCTCGCGGGGCGCGAAACTCGTGCTCGCGGCGCTGTTCGCCTTCCCGGCCTCGACGAGGTTCGAGAGCTATCGCCTGATCCGCGGCGACATCGGCAGGCAACTGGCCGAAGTCGCCTCCAACGGCGCCTACCTCGACGTCGCGCTGACCTGGGTGGTCGGGCGGGTCGCGCAGCAGCCGGTCACCTTGCGCGCGGAGGGCCGGGAGGAGTCCGGTTACAACTACCGGCGGCTCTTCTCGCTGTTCTGGAAGATGGTGCTGTGCAGCGGTACCCGCGGACTGCGCGTGGTGAGCATGCTCGGGGTGACATTGGCGCTGGCAGGCGGCGTCATGGCGGCTTATGTCGTTTTCAAGGTGCTGACCACCGCGCACTGGGCGCCGGAGGGCTGGGCGTCGATCATCGTCGTCCTGCTGTTGTGCTCGGGCGCGATCCTGTTCTCCTTGGGCATGATCGCCGAATATCTCGGCGTGGCACTGCACATCCTCGTCGGCAAGCCGCTGTTCCTCACCGTGCGCACACCGACGCCCCGCCCCGCCGCCACGGGCGAACCGACCGGGGGAATCGAGCAGGGTGAGCACTGAGCGCATCATCTTCAGCCGTCCCCATCGCGCGCGCCGGGAGCTGGACAATCTCGCGGCTGTGCTCGCCTCCGACCACAGTCACGGCGATGGTCCGTTCACCGCGTCCGCGACCGCCAAGCTCGCCGCGATCACCGAGGCGCCGCACGTCCTGCTGACCACCTCGTGCACCTCGGCGCTCGAAATGGCCGGACTGCTGCTGGAACTCGGGCCCGACGACGAGGTGATCGTGCCCAGCTTCGCCTTCACCTCCACGGCCACCTCGATGGCGCTGCGCGGATCGACCTGCGTCTTCGCCGACATCGACCTCGCCACCGGCAATCTCGATCCGGAATCGGTGGCCGCCGCGATCACCGCGCGGACCAAAGCCATCGTGGTCATCCACTACGGCGGGGTGGCCGCCGACATGGCCGGATTGGCGGAATCGGCCGCGGCGCACGGCATCGCGATCGTGGAGGACAACGCACACGGGCTGGGCGGACGCTGGCGGGGCCGAGCACTGGGCACCCTCGGCGCCATGGGCACGCTGAGTTTCCACGACACCAAGAACGTGCACTGCGGCGAGGGCGGGGCGCTGCTGCTCACCGACGAGATACTGATGGCGCGCGCGGAGATCATCCGGGAGAAGGGCACCGACCGCGCCCGGTTCCTGCGCGGCGCGGTCGACAAGTACTCCTGGCAGGACATCGGTTCCAGCTATCTGCCCAGCGAGCTCAATGCCGCCGTGCTCGACGCCCAACTCGACGAGTTCGAGCTGATCCAGGCGGGCAGGCACCGGGTGTGGGACGCCTACGCCTCGGGCCTGCCGGAATGGGCGGCGCGCAACGACATCCGGCTGATGCAGGTGCCGCCGGATCGCGAGCACACCGCGCACCTGTTCTATCTGCGGACGCCGACCGAACGGCATCGCGACGATTTGATCACGCACTTGGCCGCGCGCGGGGTGAGCGCGCCGTTCCACTACGTGCCGTTGGATTCGAGTCCGGCCGGATTGAAGCTCGGACGCACACCGCGGGCGTGTGTACGCAGCGCGGAGTTCTCCTCGACACTGCTGCGGTTGCCGCTGTGGCCCGGTCTCGGTGACGAGCAGATCGAGCGGGTGCTGGCCGCCGTCACCGAGTTCAGGGTATGAGTCGGATCACGCTTCGGTGCCGAACAACTCCGCCGCCTCGGCCTCGGTGAGCACTTCGTAGGACTCGGTGTCGGGGTGGTACCGCCAGGTGTCGGGCCCGGGCTGCGGCAGGCCCGCCGCCCGCACCGCGCTCGCGCAGGGCCGATAGGAGGCCGTGCGCGCGATCGTGTCGACCACGTACACCAGGTCGGGGCGCTTGGCCGGTTCGAGCGCGCGCATCGCCTCGGAGACGTCCTTGGGTTCGAGATGCCAGCCCTCGCGCACGCACACCGCGGCGACCGCCAAGGTCTTCTCGCCCGCGTCGAGGCCGTAGGCGACCTCCATGTCGATCGCGCCGATGTCGTTGAGCACGTCGATGATCGGCTGACCGTAGACCGGACCTCGGTCGGTGAGCACCACAGTGTCGGCGCGGTCGATCAACCAGTAGTCGCCGTCGCCGTCGCGGCGGAAGAGGTTCTCGGTCGGCACCCAGGCATCGCCCGGCGCGAACACCCCGCGCAGCCCGCCCGCGGACAGGTCGATGCCGTCGGAGGCCTTGCTGATCAGCAACCCGACCTCGTTGTCGGCGCAGCGCGCGGCGTAACCGTTGTCGTCGGTGCGGATCGTCGCGGTGACCGGATCGTAGGACACCAGTTCCACGCGCGCGGTGCCGGGCACCGGACGGCCCTTGCTGCCGACCTTGACGCCGTGCACGTTGGCCAGCACCACATCGCCCTCGATGGAGGCGTAGAACTCGAGCACCCGCGCGGGGGCGAACTGTTCGACGGTGCGCCGCCACAGACCCGCGGGCATGCCGGAACCGATGAACAACCGGATCGGGTGAGGATGCCCGGCGGGGAACACCTCGGCGTCGAGGATGTCGCGCAGCATCGTCCAGGTGTAGGTGACCACTGTGACGCCGTAGCGATGCACCTCTTCGGCGAACCTGCGCGGATCCAGCGAGCGGGCCAGCGCGATCCGGCTGCCACCGGCGACCGCGCCGCCCAGGCTGACCAGCAGTCCCGACGAATGATGCAGTGGCGCAAGGCAGTACACCGTGTCGCGACGGTCCAGGTCCGCCGCGGTGGCGGTACCGAAGGCCGACAGCGCCCAACGGTAGTTGGTGATGTACTTGGTCTCCAACCGGTCTCCGGTACCGCTGACCAGCACGAAAGCCAGCTCACGCGCCAATCCCGGATTCGGCTGGTACCAGCCGGGCACACGTACGGCGGCCGGGTCGATCTGTTCCAGATCGACGACATCGGCCCCGGGCGGGAAGTCGATCTCGCGGTCGCCGCCGCCGCCGAGCACGAGCACCCGCGCGCCGGTGGCGGCTACCTGGCGCAGGTTCTCCGGGTCGGCCAGCACAGTCCGGGCTCCGGTGAGCTCCAGCGCACGACCGAGTTCGCTGCCGGGCGCGAGCAGCACCGCCACCGCGCCGAGCCGGGAGAGCGCCGCGACGGCGGCCAGCGCGCTCGGCCTGGTCTCCATGACCACGCCGACCCGGGTCGCGGGCCGCACACCGGTCGCGATCAGGCCGCGCACCACGTTGTCGATCCGGACGTCGACGGCGGCATTGGTGTGCACGCGATCGTCGAACAGGAAGCAGTCGCGCAGCGGCGCGCGCCTGGCCTGCTCGGCGAGCAGACTGCCCAGCGAGATCCGGGTACCGGGCTGGATCATGCCCAAGCGGGTCAGCCTGGGCAGCGCGCGGGCGGCTTCGCCCACCAACTCGACCGAGCCGCGCACGGCGCTGCCCGCCAGTCCCTCGAACACCTTGCCCACGCCCGCACCCACCTCCGCCAGGGTCGAGGCGGAACTGACGATCCGGTCGGCGGCCGAATGCCGAGTGTTGGTGGTGGTGCTCTCCGACATCGGGTGGATCTCCTCGGGCAAGGGCTGATCTCCGCCCGCCCATTCGATCCACCGCCGTACCAGCGGCCAGGTCCGCTCGGTCGCGACAGTGCCCGCCACGAGTCCGAAATGACCGGCGTACAGACACGATTCGTAGACATCGGCGTTCGGCGCGGCGCGCACGATGCCCCGCACGGCAGCCGGCTGGCCGATGTCGTCCACCTCACCGACGAAGGCGAGGATGGGGCAAGTCAGTTCGGCCAGGGAGATCGGCTGATCACGGATCACGAAGCCGCCCAGCATCATCCGGTTGTGCGCCACGAACTGCTTGAGCAGATCGGCCACCGCGGGCCCCGCGTACCCCACCCAACCCTCGCGGTTGAGGAAGCGGCGCTGGCGTTCCTTGGGCAGCAGCGCCTCCCGATCGTGCAGCTGACGCAGAAAATCGATGCGCGCCTTGGCGGTCTTGACGGGGTCGAGCATCTGGAAACCGACCCGCACCATGGAGTCGGTGATCGGCAGGCGGGTCACCACATGATCGGCGAGGAAGTCCGCGACATCGGAGACCAGGCCGTACGGCAGTCCGAAGGGCACGCCGTTGACGATGTCGACCGGGCTGCCGAAGGTGACGATGCTGGCCACGCCGCGGCCGTGCCGGTAGGCGGCAGTCTGGTAGGCGAACATGCCGCCCTGCGAGTAGCCCATGAGATGGACCTCGGCGCCGGTGGCCGCGCGTACCGTGTCGATGGCGCTGCTCACCGCCAGTACGTGGTCGGCCAGGTCGCGCTGCCAGCCCCCCTCCTCCACCGCCGGCGACCCGAAGTCGATCACCCAGCAGTCGATGCCACCGCGATGCAGAATGCCGACCGCGCCGCCCTCGGCATTGACGTCCCAGATGTCGGCGTTGACCATCAGCGGCGGCACCAGCAGCGCCACCGGGCGTCCGGGGGGCGCGTCGTCGGGGAAATAGTGCCGCAACCGGTACATGCGGCGTCGCTCGACCACCTCGAACGGAGAGGCCTCCACACCGTGCGCCAATCCGCCGAAGCGGATCACCTCCAGACCGTTCTGCGCGGTCGCCATCAAACGCCGCATCGGTCCCACCACACCACTCGCACTGAACTTCACGATCGCTCCTGCACTTGTGCCACGCACCCCTACGATCCCGACGCGTACGACGAGCTTTCCACATCGCGAGGGCATCGGAGGTCAGCCACGACCGTTTCGAGACCTGAGGATGGTCACACCGCGAGGGCGACGACCGCGGTTCTCGATACGCTGGGGCAATGACCGACACCGCTGTGCTGCCGACCCCCGATCGCGAATCACTGCTGGTCGAGCTCGTCGACGAGCGAGGACGCGCGGTCGGCGAGTGCCCGGTCGCCGAAGCGCACCGCGCGCCCGGCCAGTTGCATCGAGCCTTCTCGGTGCTGCTGTTCGACGACGAGGGCCGGGTGCTGCTGCAGCGGCGCGCAGCGGTGAAAACCCGCTTCCCCTTGCAGTGGGCCAACACCTGCTGCGGCCATCCCGCACCGGGGCAGGGCCTCGCGGACGCCGCGCGCGCCCGGCTGCGAGAGGAACTCGGGCTCGACGCCGAACTCACCGAGGCGGGCGTCTTCCGCTATCGCGCGAGCGACGCGACGACCGGCCGGGTGGAGCACGAATGGGATCACGTGTTCATCGGCGCCACCACCGCCGAGGCCATGCGGCCCGACCCGGCCGAGGTCGCCGAATTGCGCTGGCTCGAGCCGGCCGAGATCCGCACCCTGCTGAGCGCCGACCCCCGGGCTTTCACCCCGTGGTTGGCCCCGGTGCTCGAGATCGGCGACGCCGCCTTCCGCGCGGACACCCGTCGCGAGCCCTGACCGCCTCACCGGTTCCCGGCGGGGGCCTCACCGCTCTTCGCGATGCCCCCGACCACTCTGTGCGGTTTTCGAACGTGAGTTCCTGTGCTCCTCGGCCGACTTCGCGAGGACGCATGTTTTGATGCGCATATCGAAGTATCGGAATGTGAAAGGATCCTTGGTTAATTCACAGGAATGGCACAGCATGACGCCAGGGCGACGGCGCATCCTGGAAGGCGTAGATGTTGCCCGGGTGAGAGCGAGGTGCGCACCAATGGTCGAGATCGAAGTCCGCGGTACGACAGTGACGATTCATGTGGTCGGCGGCCACCGGCTGCTCTCCATGCGTGACAGCATCACCTTCGATTTTCACGACATCGCGGCCGTCGCCCCCGCGTCGGTCGACATGCGTCCGCCGTGGGTCCGCGCGCCCGGCGCCTTCTTCCCCGGCGTGATCGCCGCGGGCACCTTCCGCGGCAAAGGGCGCAAGGAATTCTGGGACACCCGATTCGACGGCAGCGGCCTGCAGATCGACCTCGAACACGGCGAATTCACTCGGCTGGTGGTCGACGTGGACGACCCGGGTTCGGCTCTGCTCGAACTGTGCCGGGCGGCCGCGGCCTGATATCGGGACACCCCCCACCGCCCGCTCCCCCACGCGCGATCCCCGCTCCTCCTACTGTGGACGGGGGACGACGAAAGGAACGCGACCGGGTGACCACCGATTCCACCGCACACGGGGCCGACCAGGAGACGATCGACGACGAGGTCGCGGCAGCGCGGACCGCCGAGCACGCGGCCCAGCACGTCGACCGGCGCTTCGTCCGGCTGGTGACCGAGTTCGATCGACTGTTCGGCAAACCCGGCGACGGCGGCGGGGCGCTCTGCGTCTACCTGCACGGCGAGCCGGTCGTCGACGTGTGGGCCGGATACGCCCGGCCCGGGCAGCGATGGACCCATGAAACCCTGGCCGTCACCTACTCCACCGGCAAGGGTGTGGCCTCCACGCTGTTGCACCGCCTCGCCGAACGCGGCCTGCTCGACTACGAACATCCGGTCGCCGAATACTGGCCGGAGTTCGCGGCAGCGGACAAGGGCGCGATCACCGTGCGTCAGTTGCTCACCCACCGCGCCGGCCTGCACCGGATGCGCGATCTCGTGCCCGGCCCGATCGACCGGTTCTTCGACGACGCGGCGGTCACCGCCGCGCTCGCCGCCGCCACCCCGGACTCCCGGCGCCTGACCACCAGCGGCTATCACGCCATCAGCTTCGGGCATCTGGTCGCCGAGCTGGTGCGCAGGGTCACCGGGACGAGCTTCACCGACGCCCTGCGCACCGAGATCGCCGAGCCGCTCGGCATCACCGATCTGTGGTTCCGGGTGCCGAGGGAGCAGCGGTCCCGGATCGCGGTCAACTTCCCGATCCTCACTGTCGCCGGGATGAGCTGGGAGAGCACTGTGCGGCTGATGGGCCGCACGAAGCTGTCCGCGGCGGCCGAGACCACCCCGCGCGGATTCGCCGAGATCATGGCCGACCCGCGCCTGCACGATTCGGTCATGCCCGGCGTCAACGGCGTGTTCTCGGCCCGCTCGCTGGCCGCGGTGTACGGGGCGCTCGCCTGCGATGGCGCCCTCGGCGATCGCAGGCTGTTGCGGCCGGGCACCGTCGACATGATCCGCACCCGCCAGGTGTTCACGCCCGACTACGTGCTGGCCTTCCGCATCCCCTGGGCACTGGGTTATCACGGCGTGCCGATGAAACCCTCGCGCTCGGAGCCGGTGTCGGCGTTCGGCCATTTCGGGCTCGGCGGCTCGGGCGCGTTCGCCGACCCGGAGACCGGGATGTCGCTCGGCTTCGTCACCAACCGGCTCGGCGGGAAGCTCACCCCGCTCGGCGATGCCCGGCTGACCCGCTTGGGCACCATGGCCCACAACATCGCCAAACAGATCGCCCGGGAAGCCGACTGACCGTGCAGAGTCAGTCCGCGCCGCCGAGCTCGAGCGCCATCACCCCGAGGATCACTGCGGCGATGCCGCCGATCTGTATCGGAGTCAGTTTCTCGCCGAGCAGCAGCACTCCGATGATCGCGATGGCGGCGACGCCGACCGCCGACCAGATGCCGTAGGCGACACCGATCGGCATCCCGCGCTTCAACGCCTGGGACAGGAAGTAGAACGCGCCGCAGTAGCCGATGGCCACCACGATCGAAGGCCCGATCCTGCTGAATCCCTCGGAGAACTTCAGAGATACCGTCGCCGTCACTTCGAACGCGATGGCAAGGGCGAGGAACAGCAAGGTCATGGCGGCAGCCTAACGAGCCGACGGCGTGTTCTCCCGACTCGTCGACTCACGGTACCGGCCTGCTTCACAATGGGAACCGAGCCGGGAGGTGGTAGCCGTGTGGGAAGCCGTCCTGATCGCCCTGGTTGTCTTCGTCGGCGTCCTCGCGGTGGCGGGTCTGTTCGTGTTCCTGCCGCTGCTGCGCCGCTCGGACCACAGGGTCGGGGAGACCTTCGCCCGGTGGGCGGCTGCGCACGGCTGGCACTACGACGACCGGGCGCACCCGGCCTGGACCGCGCGACTGCCCGGCCACCAGATCGGCACCGTCGTGTTCACCCTCACCGGTGTGGTCGACAATCGTCCGGTCACCGCGGCCGAGTACCGTGTGGAGTCGCACCGCTTCACCGTCCTCGTGGTGCACCTCGACCGCCCCTATCCCCCGCTGGCGGTACTCGACCGCGACCTGAGCCGCGAGATCGGCGACGCGTTCGCCGGTTCCATCCCGATCCACACCGGCGACGCCGCCTTCGACCGGCGGTTCCGGGTGAGCGCCGTCGATCAGCGCTACGCGCGGCTCATGCTCGATCCCGTGGTGGTACGGGCGCAACTGGACGGCCCCGTCGAACGGTGGAGTCTCGCCGGGCGCGACCTGCTCACCTACACACTCGGCAGGCCGGGCAATCCGGCGGTGATTCCCGATCTCGCTCGCCCGGTGCTGCACCTCGCCGATCTGCTCGAGGAACGCGCGTTCGGCGAGCCGGCGGTGCGGGAGTGATCTTCGCGCCGCCGAGCACGCGGGTGATCCCGGCCGCGTATGCGGGCGTCCCGGGGACGGAAGCCACGCAACGCCCGTTCCCGCTCACAGATACGGGCGAGTGATCATCTCGATACCGTGCCCGGCGGGGTCGAGAAAGTAGACCCCGCGGCCGCCGTGCCCGTCGTTGATCTCGCCCAGCCGCTGGAAATGCGGATCGGCCCAGTGCGCGATCTCGCGCTCGCACAGTCGCCGGAAGGCGCGGTCGAACAGTTCGTCGTCGACCAGGAAGGCGTAGTGCTGACGCTGGATGTCGACCGGCGGCTCGGCGAACTGCAACAGGACGCCGTCCTCGCACAGCAGGTTGGTGAACACACCCCAGGACGGGGCATCGGCCAACTCGAAGATGTCGCGGAAGAAGGCGGCGGATTCCTCACGATCGATCGCGGCGATGATCGTGTGATTGAAACGTGCGGTCATGAAAGTCTCCTGTCGTGATCGAAAGTGGTGCTGGGTTCGATCGAAACAGGAGGCGCTCGGGCGCTCAGGTGAGCGCCGGGTCACCTGTCCGTGTGTGGCTCGAGGCCGTCCCGGTCATCATCGCCGATGAGCATAGACAATCGAATTGTCCCTCGCAACGCCGTATTCGAGGGTGCGGCAGTGCTCGATCGTGCGGCTCGGCGGCGCGCGGAATCACCCGCTGAGCCACCGCCACATGCCGAGCCAGCCGGCCTCGTAGTGCGGGAGCACCCGTTCGATCGCGGTGGGAGCGGGTTCCTGCTCGAGATCGACGACGACACCGACCCGGGCCCGGATCACCTCGAGCTTCCCTTCGAGATGGGCCGGGTCGGGCACGAACAACGCGCGGGCGCCGTGACGTTCGATCTGCGCGAGCAGCCGTTCGATCCGGTTGTCGGTCGCGGCGGTGAAGACGATGGTCTTGCTCAGGTTGTACCCCATGCGCGGAGCGAGGTGACGCATCCGGATCTCTTCCCAGGGCTGCCGGATGCCGGACAGATCGGCGCGCAGGTATCCCAGGGCCGGTTCGGCGCGGTGGAAGCTCACGGCGTGTCCACCTCCCTCGGTCGCCGATACGAGTACGACTGTCGTCCCGAGATCATCCGGTACTCCTCCTCTTCGGTCCCGGGCCCGAAAGTCGCTCGGCGTCAACGAAATACACAGTGATCAATCGGCCGGGCGAGCCTTACCCGCCCAGTCCACACCTCGTGCCCGAACACCCGGTTACCCGGACGTGTCGGCCACCGAACGCTCCGGACATCATCGCCAGACCGAGTAGCTGACCGATTGCTCGAAACTCGGAAACCGCCTCCGACACAGTCACTGCGACGACCGATCCTGCCGAACGCCGTGACGCCCCGATACCAGCATCGGCGTTCGCGGCCCGCAGCGGAAGTGCCGATCGACAGTTTCCACTGCCCTTTCGCCGAACTTCGACATCTGGCCGGTACGGAATCCGGCGTCTCGGCGTGACTTCGCGATCATACCGAACCTTTCGGCCGTAGCTCGGACTGCTGGAGGCGAGTGTCCTGCGTCGGAACAGCATTCGCCGCCCACCCCACCCGACGGCGCGGTGCCGGCGCGCCCATCCGCGGGCGAGTCGGCGCCGCGGGCAGCGACGAATCTCGAGTAATGAAACGGACTTCCGACCAAAAAGGCGATCTCGGCGGAGTTTGCGTTTCGCACGAGACTGTCGCTAATCTTCACGCGGCAATAGCAACTACGCATGAAGGAGATAGCTGACATGGTGCTCGCTTTCGTCTCTGCTCTGGTCGCTGCGGTGCTCGCCCTGGTCGGTCTCTGACCTGAGAAGCGAACTCGCCCCCCGTCGCACGTGTCTGCTGACACACGCGGCGGGGGGCGAGTTTTCGTTTCGGCCCGGCCTGTTTCCGGGCCGAGCACCTTTCGTCAGGCCAGGCGTGACCGCGCCTCGGCGGCTGCCGCACGCACCTCGTCCAACTGCTCGGCCACGCGCGTACCCGCGGTACCGCCGCGCGCGTTGCGCGACGCGATCGATCCCTGCACGGTCAGCACCTCCCGCACCCGCGAGGTCAGCGCCGGATCGATGGCGGCGAACTCGTCGTCGGTGAGCTCGTCGAGTCCGACGCCACGCGCCTCGGCGGCGCGGACACACGCACCCGCCGCCTCGTGTGCCACCCGGAACGGGACACCCTCGCGCACAAGCCATTCGGCGATGTCGGTGGCCAGGGTGAAGCCCGCGGGCGCGAGCTCGGCCATCCGATCGGTGTGGAAGGTCAGCGTGGCGACCAGACCGGCGATGGCGGGCAGGAGCAGTTCCAGCTGGGCGACCGAATCGAAGACCGGCTCCTTGTCCTCCTGCAGATCGCGGTTGTAGGCCAGCGGCTGGGCTTTCAACGTGGCCAGCAGACCGGTCAGATTGCCGATCAGACGGCCCGCCTTGCCGCGGGTCAGTTCCGAGACGTCGGGGTTCTTCTTCTGCGGCATGATCGAGGAGCCGGTGGACCAGGCGTCGGCGAGGGTGACGTAGCCGAATTCCGGCGTGCTCCAGATGATCACCTCTTCGGCCATGCGACTCAGGTCGACGGCGATCATGGCGAACACGAACGCGGCCTCGGCGGCGAAATCACGCGAGGAGGTGGCATCGATCGAGTTCGCCGCGGCCGCATCGAAATCCAGGTCGGCGGCGATGGCCTCGGGATCCAGGCCGAGCGAGGAACCGGCAAGCGCGCCCGAGCCGTAGGGCGAGACCGCGGCGCGGGAGTCGAAATCACGCAGGCGGTCGAGGTCGCGCAGCAGCGGATGGGCGTGCGCGAGCAGGTGATGGGCCAGCAGCACGGGTTGGGCCGCCTGCAGATGGGTCTTGCCCGGCATGACCGCATCCGGATGGGCGGCGGCCTGCGCGATGAGCGCGTCCACCACGTCCAGGACACCAGCGGCGACGCGGCGCGCGGCATCGCGCAACCACATCCGGAACAGGGTGGCGACCTGGTCGTTGCGGGACCGGCCCGCGCGCAGCCTGCCGCCCAGCTCCGCGCCGACCCGTTCGATGAGTCCGCGTTCGAGCGCGCCGTGCACATCCTCGTCGGTCTCGGCCGGGCCGAACGCGCCGGACTCGACGTCGGCGGCGAGCCGGTCCAGCCCGGACAGCATGGCGGTGAGATCGGCGTCGGTGAGCAGACCGGCCTTGTGCAGCACCCGCGCGTGGGCCTTGGACGCCCGCACGTCGTAGGGAGCCAGCGCCCAGTCGAAGTGGGTGGATTTGCTCAGCGCGGCCATCGCCTCGGCCGGGCCCGATGCGAACCGCCCGCCCCACAGCGCACCTGTGTTCGTGCTGCCGCTCTGCGTCATCGTCTGCTGTCTCCTCGTCGATCGGTGTCGGGTCGTCGGTCCGTCGCGGATGTGCGTGGCCGATCGCCGCTCGGCAGCGGCTGGATCGGACGGGCCGGGGCGGTCGGCGATCGAACTCCGCGGTCGCTGTCACCTCGGCATCCGATGCCGTGGCGGTCACCGGTCGCCCGGTTGTCGCGACGGACACCGGTCGCTCGGCGGCGGGCACCGGCCGTGCGGATGGCAGCGCGAGCTCGATCGAGGTCCCACGGTAGCCGGGCAGGCCGTGGTGTCCGCGAACGCCCCGCGCGCCGACGAGGGCCGGTGCGCACGGCATCGGCCCTCGTCGGTATGTTCGTCCCTCGCCGCGGCGGCCGGATCGTCGGGGTGATCCGGGCTGCCCCGCGACGAGCCGAAATTACTTCTGGTTCAGATCGCGGCGCGCGGCGACCTTCGACGACAGACCGTGGATCTGCACGAAGCCCTTGGCCAGCGACTGGTCGAAGGTGTCGCCCTCGTCGTAGGTGGCGAGATTGAAGTCGTAGAGCGACTGCTCGGAACGGCGGCCGTTGACCACGGCGGAGCCGCCGTGCAGCACCATCCGGATGTCGCCGGAGACGGCCTGCTGGGTATCGCGCACGAAGGCGTCCAGCGCCCGCTTGAGCGGGGAGAACCACAGGCCGTCGTAGGCCAGCTCGCCCCAGCGCTGCTCCACCTGACGCTTGTAGCGGCCCAGCTCGCGCTCGATGGTCACGTGCTCGAGCGCCTGGTGGGCGGTGATCAGTGCGATCGCGCCGGGCGCCTCGTAGATCTCGCGGCTCTTGATGCCCACGAGCCGGTCCTCGACCATGTCCAGCCGGCCCACACCCTGGCGTCCCGCGCGGTGGTTCAGCTCGACGATGGCCTCGAGCACGCTGACCTGACGGCCGTCGATGGCGACCGGCACGCCCTTGTCGAAGGTGATGATCAGCTCGTCGGGGGCCTCGAAGTTGACCGTCGGATCGGCGGTGTAGTCGTAGACGTCCTTGGTCGGCGCGTTCCACAGGTCCTCGAGGAACCCGGTCTCCACGGCGCGGCCCCACACGTTCTGGTCGATGGAGAACGGCGACTTCTTGGTGACGTTGATCGGGAGCTTGTTCTCCTCGGCGAAGGCGATGGCCTTCTCCCGGGTCCACGCGTAGTCGCGGACCGGGGCGATCACGTTCAGGTCGGGCGCGAGCGCGCCGATGCCGACCTCGAAGCGGACCTGGTCGTTGCCCTTGCCGGTGCAGCCGTGCGCGACGGTGGTGGCGCCGTGGAACTTGGCGGCCTCCACCAGGTGCTTGACGATCAGCGGCCGGCTGATGGCCGAGACCAGCGGGTACTCGCCCATGTAGAGGGCGTTGGCCTGGATGGTGGGCAGGCAGTATTCGTCGGCGAACTCGTCGCGGGCGTCGACCACGATCGACTCGACCGCGCCGCAGTCCAGCGCGCGCTGACGCACCACGTCCATGTCCTCGCCGCCCTGGCCCAGATCGATGGCGACGGCCACGACCTCGGCGCCGGTCTCCTTGCCGATCCAGCTGATGGCGACGGAGGTGTCCAGCCCACCGGAGTAGGCGAGTACGACGCGCTCGGACATGTCTTCAGTGCTCCTAAGTTTTGTATGAGTGGTGGTCTCGACCGTCTCGAGGACGGTCTGCCGGTCGCGCCGGCGCGCAGGTCGGGAACCCTGCACCCTTGTGCAAATGATTATGCACGACTATGCAAGCCCATACATAACCGGGGTGGTCTTCGGCCTGGCAACGGTACCGCCGCGGACGATCGAGGGCTACGCGGCGATCCGTGACATCTTCGTCACCACTGTTGGCAGGTCGCGATATTCAGGAGCCTTGGCCGTACCCCCGGTGCTGTGGAAGCCTGGACTTCGTCCCTGAATCCGCCCCGGGTGTGAAGGACCCGCCCATGTTCCACAACATCATCGAACCGCTGCAGGACCTGGCCGAACAGAACCGCGACGTGATCGGTTTCGTCGTCATCAACCTCGGCAACGGCATTCTGTCGGCAGTCCGGTGGGGAGTCGAGGTTCTCCCGCCGCTGCTCCAGCCATACTTCGCGCGGTAACCATCGGCCCTGTTCAGCCCGCCCTGGATCAAGGGAGTAACCGTGGACCACGACATTCTGCAGTTCGCCATCGACAACCGCGACTGGCTCGGCTTCGTCGTCATGCACGGCGGCAACGCCGCCGTCACGGTCGCCCGAGTGCTGTTCGAAGCGGTGTCCCCGCTGTTGCAGCAGTTCTTCTCCGAGTACCCGCACTGACGGATCGGAGTCACTCGCCGTCGTATCGGCGGTACGCGGTGCGCCCACGTACTGGCGAGCAGGGCCGTCAGCCGGGCAGCCAGGTCGTCGCGCCGCATCCGATCGATGGCGGCGGCCTCCCACAGTTCCGGTCGTTGTTCCGGACGCGGCCAGGAGAAGCGGCAGGCCGTCGCAATGGTCTTCCCCGGCGCCCGGTGAGACGCCGGATCTCCTGACCGGCGCCACACGTCTGCGGCTCAGGCCGACACGCGGGATTCGGTGGCAACCGTCCGGTGAGCCGGAAGGTCGACACCCTCCGACTCCGGCTCCAACTGCTGCAGGGCTGCCGCCACACGCTGCAGTACTTCTGGTCGGGCGCTCGGCAACCGCCAGACCGGCTTGGTGTTCGGGGTCCGCTTCGGCAACGCCATGGTCTTTCCTCTCGAGTCGGTAGGCGCCCACCGTCGCGGACTCCCGGTGAGTCGCGCAGTGGTCGGCACAGTAAGTAGCGAGCAAACCCTCTGTCGGTGACATCCGCGCCTACTGCCGGCGCTGCGGCGGCGGCGGTCAGCTGAACGTTTTGTTCAGGCCCGATTCGGTCGGCGGACCGGACCGTGCCCACATGCCGTGACTTCCCCAGCGGCGCAGTCATCTTCGCCGGGTCGGCGGAGGTCTCGACCGAGGATGGGGTGGACCGAGCGGTGGTGTCCCCGACCGGGAAATGCCACAGGGACCGGGCACATCAGCGGGGCTCCTCGACAGCGGAGAAAGCCGGTGGGCCCTGGTACGGGCGGGTCAGCGCGGCGAATCCGGGGGTGGTCGCGGCGGTGATCAGGGCGTCGAGCAGATCGGCCGCGCGGTGCCGGGGCGGGGGTGCGGTGAGCACCGGGCCGGAGAAGCCGTGACCGTCGACGGCGATGATGGGGCTGCCGCCTCGGCCGCCGAGCGCTGTCTGGCTCTGTCGATGGGCGGCGGCGACCTCCGCGTCGAAAGCGGCGTCCTCGAGTGCGGCGAGCATGGTGAGATCGATGCCGGTTTCGGCGAGCGCGGCCGCCGCGGCCGCTTCGTCGACTGTCTGCGGTCCGCGTGGGTGCAGTCGGGTGCCCAGCGCCAGGAACAGCGGCGCGAACGCCTCGTGGCCGTGGTGCCGGTCGACGGCGGCGAACATGCGGCCGAACCGGCGTGAGCGGACGATCATCGGGTCCTGGCCGGCCTCGTCGGCGTCATCGTCGTGGAGCGTCGCCAGGCTCATCTGTCTCAGGGTCACCGTGTGCGCATCGCCGGCGCTGTCGAGCAGCCATCGCGCGCTCACGAACGCGAACGGGCATACCGGGTCCACGTACAGGTCGATCTCGGCCATCGTCGGTCCTTCCTGGTCACGCGCGTTCGCCCTGCCGATCCGGCGGGTCCGCCGAACTGTGGGGCCGGGTCCGATCCACGGACCAACATACCCATGAGGTACCGCCTGACCTGCTCGAACACCTAAAGCGTCCGGACACATCGACCTCGGCGGGTTTCGGTTCCCCCGACAGCGATCGACCTGCGGGGGCGGCGCCGAGAGCCGAACCCGGTACGAACCGCACGCCGGCCGGCCCGGTCACGCCGCCGGGCCGATGAGCCCGGCGACGATGCGGGCCGACAGCATGACCAGCGGCAGCCCGCCGCCCGGGTGGGACGAGCCGCCGACCAGGAACAGGCCCGGTACCGGTGAGGTGTTGGCCGGTCTCAGGAAGGCCGCACGCGGACCGTTCGACGACGAGCCGTAGATGCAGCCGCCCGGGGTGAAGGTGCGCCGCTCGAGGTCGGCAGGTGTGATGATCGCTCTGTACCGCACCCGAGGGCGCACCTCGAGGCCGCGTTCGGCCATCACCCGCAGGACCAGATCGGCGTAGTCGTCCGCCAGTCCCGTTGCGTCCCAATCCGTTCCCCGGCCGGGGTCATGGCGAGGCGCGTTCACCAGGACGAACCAGGCACCGGTGCCCGGGCCGGGCACGATCTGCGGGTCATCGGGGGCCGAGATGTACACCGTCGGCCGGGCCACCGGACGCATCGGGCCACCGCGACCGAAGACCGCGTCGAACTCCGCGTCGTAGTCCTCGGCGAAGAGCACGCGGTGGTGTGGCGTATCGGCCGGAGGATCGTCGAGCGCCAGCAGGATCACGAAACCCGACAGGGACGGGGTGGCGCGACGCAGCCGCGCCGCGGCCCGCCGGGTCGCCGGAGTACGGATCAGACGCTCGTACACCTGACGTGCGTCGGCGTTGGCGACGACGAGGTCGGCGGTCGCGACGCTGCCGTCCGCGAGCACGGCGCCTGCGATGTGCCCGCGTGCATTCGTGGTCAGCTCGACGACCTCGGTGTTCGTCTCGATCGCACCGCCGAGTTCGAGCAGCCGGTCCCGTAACGCCTCCGCGATGCGACCCAGTCCGCCGTGGACGTACCAGGAGCCCCACGCCTGTTCGGTCCACGGGATCGAGGCGAGTGCCGCGGGCGCGCGCCGGGGATCGGAGCCGGTGTAGGTGGCGTAGCGGTCGAGCAGCATCGCCAGACGGGGATCGCGCAGGTAACGGCGCCCGAGTCCGCGCAGGGTGTGCCATGGGGCGACAGCGCGGACGTCCGACGGCCTGCTCACACCGCCGATCATGGTGCGCAACCGCATCGGGGATTCCAGGAACGGGCCGTGCGTCACCTCCCAGATGGTCCGGGCCCGATCCGACAGCGCCGACCACTGAGCGCCGCGGCCCGGACCGAGAACTCGATCCAGGGCGGCGGGGATGTCGGTGAGCATGCCCGGCATGTCCAGTTCGGTGCCGTCCGGGAACCGGTACCGGGCCGCCAGCGGCAGCCTCTGCAGCGAGAGCACATCGTGTACCGACGTACCGGCGGAGTCGAACAATTCCTCCAGCACGTGCGGCATCGTCAACAGCGAGGGGCCGGTGTCGAAACGGAATCCGTCGCGTTCCACCACACCGAGCTTGCCGCCGATCTCTCGCGACTGCTCCAGCACGGTGACCTGGTGGCCCATGGCTTGCAGCCGCATCGCCGCGGCCAATCCGCCGACCCCCGCGCCGACGACGAGCACCCGGCTCACGCGAGGACCTCGGCATGGTCGTCCGCGCGCTGGTCATGTGAAGCCATCCACCGCATCCTTCCCGTAGGACGGCGGCGCCGATCGTTCAGCTTCCGGGTCGCCTCTTCTCGGCACCGCGCCGTTCATGACAGCAGCCGCAACTCGCACCGGCTCGCTCTGCGCACTCTGCCACGCCGAGATCGCCTCTCGTGGCCGGAAACGCCCGGCGTGCCGGACGACAGTGGTAGCAGCAGGGTCCGCCTCCGCCCAGGGCAGGTCAGGCGTGACCGCGGGCGTTTGCCGAACGATCGCCACCGACGGCCGCCGCTGGGCGGCCGTGGCGAATAGGCGAGAAGTCAGACCGGGGCGGAATCGAGATATTCGACCTCGCGGTGGTCTCGACCCGGGCACAGGGACGCGGAGCGGAGACGTGGTGATGTCCGCCCGGACGAGGTCGGAGGGCACCGGGAGAAATTCCGACCACCCAGCCGGTTTGCCGACGAGAATGTGGTCTAACCCACAGGTAAGGCACATCGAAACGCTGCCGGCCGTGCGCTCGACACGGTGCATCGCCGTCGACGGCAAGCAAGGAGTGGTGATGAAGGGTGGCGCGAGATTGGCGATCGGTGTGGGCGTGGGCTATGTCCTCGGCCGCACGCGCAAGATGCGATTCGCGCTGGCACTGGCCGGCGCGGGACTGAGCAGACAGTCCGGGGCGCAGGAGTTGCTGAAACGGGGGACGTCCCTGTTGGACTCGTCGCCGGAACTGCTGAAGATCACCGAGACGGTCCGGGGTGAGCTGGGCGGGGCCGTGCGGGCCGCGGCGGTCAATGCGGCGGCGAACCGGGTGGACGCGCTCAACGCGCGGTTGCGGCAGCCCGCGGGCACACGGGACGAGTCGCGCCCCGACGAGGAGTACGAGGGCGAACTCGATCAGGATGAGGACGACTACGACAGCGACTTCAAGGACGAGGACGAGGACGAGGACGACGAGGGGTACACCGACGAGGGGTACACCGACGAGGGGTACACCGACGAGGACGACGAGGGCTACGCCGAGGAGGACGAGGACGAACCTCTCGAGGCCGAGTTCGAAGACGAGTCCGAGGACGAAGACAATGCGGACGAGGACACTGCGGCCGAGGAGACCCGGGAAGAGCAGCGATCACGGCCCGGGACCCGAGGCCGATCCGGTGCGCCGTCACGGACGCGGACGAGCAGGCCACGCAGGAGCGAGAGCGCGGGTTCCGGCGGCCGGTCGACCTCGTCCCGGTCCCGCCGGGTGCGGGCCGACGCCGATGTCGCCGACCGTGCGCCGGTACGTAGAACAGGGCGGTGAGAACGATGGCGAAGAAATCGGTAGGTGATCTGCCCGGTGCGGACGCCGTGCGCAAGCCCGTCGCATCCGCGCGCCGGGCCGCTTCCACGGGCACCCGTCAGGCGAGCCGGGCCGCGTCCTCGGCCGGCGGCCAGGCGCGACGCGCCGCCTCGTCCAGCACAGGGCAAGCACGCCGCTCGGCGTCGTCGGCCACCGGACAAGCGCGCCGCGCCGCGACATCCACGGCGGGAAAGGTGCAGGAGCTCACACCGTCCGCGCAGTTGCAGCAGTCACTGCAGACCCTGGCGGGCACGGTGGCCGAGCGAGCGCTCAGCGGTGTCGCCGACAAGGTCACCGGGACCGCCGACCGGTTGCACGACTACGCCGAGGGCGGCAGCGGCAACCTGCTGGCGGCGGTGACCGGCGTGGAGAAGCTCGCCGGCGGCGCGTCACCGATGAAGGCGGCGATGAGCGCGGGCATGTCCCAGCTCAGCCACACCGTCGGGGACACGTTGCAGGGCGCGAAGGAGTCGCTGCTCGGCGGCAAAGGCAAGGGCGGCGGCGGCAAGAAACTGAAGCTGACGAACATCGTGGAGCAGATCGATGTCGGCGTCCCGATCCAGCTGGCCTACGACCAGTGGACGCAGTTCGCGGACTTCCCGAAGTTCATGAAGAAGGTCGAACAGGTCGAGCAGGTGTCCGACGAGAAGCTGACCTGGACGGGCAAGGTGTTCTGGTCACGGCGGAGCTGGGATTCGACCATCATCGAGCAGATTCCGTTCGATCGGATCGTCTGGCGCTCCAAAGGGGACAAGGGATACATCGACGGGGCGGTGACCTTCCACGAGCTCGCTCCCGATCTGACCCGCATCATCCTGGTCCTCGAATACCACCCGCGCGGTCTGTTCGAGAAGACCGCGAACCTGTGGCGGGCCGCAGGCAGGCGGGCGCGGTTGGAGCTCAAGCACTTCCAACGCCATGTCATGACCGAGTCCATCCTGCATCCGGACGACATCGAGGGCTGGCACGGGGAGATCCGCGACAAGAAGGTGGTCTCCCAGAATGCCGTCGACGAGGAACCGCCCGATGAAGGGTCGGCCGAGGAAGAGTCGCCCGACGAGCTGACCTCCGACGGGAAGGCGCGCGACGAGGAGACCGCCGGTGCGAGGACCGCTCGCAGGCGTCCTGCTCGCCGGACCAGAGCCTCCGACGACGAGAAGGCCGACTCCTCCGACGGTGAGCGACGGTCCGCAGCGCAGCGCACGCCGGTCCGGCGGCGGAGCACATCGCAACGCCGAGCCACCGGCCGAGGAGGCGAACGAGAATGACGATCGAACCCGCGGGTGGTGGGGCAGGAACGATGGCCCGGCCGAACTCGTCGAGCCTCGCCGACGTGGTCGACACGATCCTCGACAAGGGACTGGTCATCGACGCGTTCGTGCGGGTGTCGCTGGTGGGGATCGAATTGATCACCATCGATGCGCGTGTCGTGGTGGCCAGTGTCGACACCTATCTGCGTTTCGCGGAGGCGGTGAATCGCCTCGACATCTCCGAGAGCGACGCGAAGGGGTTGCCCGATCTGGTCGGCGATGCCGTCTCCGGCGGCGCCAAGCACAAGACCAAGGGCGCGATCGAAGCCGCGGGCGAGAAGGTGATGGGCCTGCTCGACGAGGTGGAGGACAAGCGCCAACGAGAACGGCAGCCGCGGGACAGGGGGCGCTGATGTCCGAGCAGACGGCGGTGTATGTGTACGGCATCGTGCCCGGCGACGTGGAGCCGGAGGATCACGCGTCCGGCGTGGGCGATCCGCCGAGCGAGGTGAGTGTCGTGCGGCACGGCGATCTCGCCGCGCTGGTCAGCAGGATTCCGGTCGATCGGCCACTGGGCACCCCGGACGATCTGACCGCGCACGCGCGCCTGCTCGACGGTTCGGCCGCGGTGGCGCCGGTGCTGCCGTTGCGGTTCGGCGCGGTCATGACCGATGCCGACGCGGTGCAGAAGGAGTTGCTCGAGGACAACGAGGACACCTTGCGATCCGCGTTGACCGAGTTGGAGGGCCGCGCGCAGTTCGTGATCCGAGGGCGCTATGTCGAGAAGGCGATCCTGCGCGAACTGCTCGAGGGCAACGCCGAGGCGGAGCGATTGCGCACGGAGATTCGCGACAAGCCCGAGGACGCGACGCGCAACGAACGAATCGCCCTCGGCGAGATGATCGCCAAGGCGATCGAGGAGCGGCGCGCCACGGACACCGACCGGGTGATCGGAGAGATCGATGACCTCGACCCGCTGGTCAACCGGCGGCAGCCCACCCACGAAGAGGAGGCGGTGCACATCGCCGTCCTGATCGAACTCGCGCGCCAAGGCGAACTCGAACAGACGCTGACGGAACTGGGCGAGGAGTGGGACGGCCGCGTGGACCTGAGTCTGCTCGGCCCGATGGCCGCCTACGACTTCGTCGCCGCGCCACAGCCGGCGCGGGAGCCGGAGGGCTGAGCCATGGGGCTGGTGTCGTCGCTGCTGATGCTTCCGCTCGCGCCGGTGCGCGGAGTGGTCTGGCTCGCCGAGGTGATTCAGGAGCGTGTCGAGCACGAACTGCACGATCCGGCGAAGGTGCGGCGTGAGATGGAGGCGATCGACGAAGCGGCGGCCGCCGGCGAGCTGTCCGACGAGGAGCGGCGGCAGGCGCAGCAGCAGGTTCTCGATCGGTTGATCCGGCCGCGCGAGTCGACGAGCCCGCCTGCTGGAGAGGAGTGAGCGACGTGACCCGCGAACCCGCGGAAACCGATTCCGGCCGCGCCGACTCGCCTGCCGGCCGGGCTGCGGCCTCCCCTGTCGAGGCCGCTGCCGCGGCGAGCGAGCAACTGCGCTCGCTGATCGCCAAACAGCCGGAGGGCACCACTTCGCTGGAGCCGACCGAGGACGGTTGGATGGTGGAGATCGAGGTGCTCGAAGACCGCCGCATTCCCTCGTCCGCGGACATGCTCGCCCTCTACGAGGTGGAGATCGATCTGGACGGGAACCTGCTGGCCTATCGCCGGACACGCCGCTACAGCAGGGGCAGCGCCGACATCGGCGGAAGGGATCGGTCGTGACGGTGGTCGGAGGCTCGTCGTCCGCGCCGCAGCCCTACGGGGGCGGCCATCAGTCGACGAACCTCGGCGACATTCTCGAACGGGTGCTGGACAAGGGACTGGTGATCGCCGGCGACATCCAGGTGAACCTTCTGGATATCGAGCTTTTGACGATCAAGCTGCGCTTGGTCGTGGCCTCGCTGGAAACCGCGAAAGCGGTGGGCATCGACTGGTGGGAGACCGACCCCTGGTTGAACAGCAAGGCACACACGAACGAGCGCCGCGATCGGGAACTCGAACAGGAGAACCGGGAGCTGCGCGAGCGGATCGCGCAGCTGGAGAGCGCACGCGGCGTGGCGGCACCCGCAGAGCTGCCGGTCGAGGCGGAAGACGAGAGGCGGCGATGAACGGCGAGGGGGTCTGGCTCTATGCCGTCGCGGACGCCGCGCCGGTTTCCGACGATCTCGGTGCGATGACCGGGGTCGCGGGCGAACCACTGCGCCAGGTCCGAGTCGGCGCGCTGACCGCTGTGGTCGGTTCGGTACCGCTGGCGGTCTTCGGTGCGGAGCCGCTGCGCCGGAATCTGGAAGACCTGGACTGGCTGGACGGCGTGGCACGCACGCACGACGCGGTGGTGTCGGCGCTGTCGCGGCGCGCGCCGACCGTGCCGATGCGGCTGGCGACCGTGTTCCTCGACGACGACCGGGTGCGCGCGCTGCTCGAGGAGCGAGCAGCGGATTTCGAGTCGGCCATCATGCTCGTGGCGGGCCGCACGGAGTGGGGGGTCAAAGGGTACGGCGACCGGGAGGCGTTGATCGCGGCGGTGGCGGCGGGCGACGCCGATCGTGCGGGCGGCGGGTCGGGCACGGCGTATCTGATCCGCCGGCGTGCTCAGCTGAGCGCGCAGGACACCGTCGAGCAGGAGATGGCCGAGCGCGTCGAGAATATCCACGAGGCGCTGGTTCGGGAGGCCGCGGCGGGCAGGCGGCAACCGGCGACCGATCCCGCCCTGAGCCGCACCAAGGAGTGGATGGTGCTCAACGGCAGCTATCTGGTCGACGACGAGCGCAGCGAATCCTTCGCCGCTGCCGTCGCGGCGCTCGACGAGAATTTTCCCGGCATCCGGCTCGAGCTCACCGGGCCGTGGCCGCCGTACTCGTTCGCGGGCGTGGGCAGGGATCCGGCGTGAGAGCCACCGAGGCGGAACGCCGGGTCGCGCTGATCGATCTGCTCGATCGGGTACTCGCCGGCGGGGTCGTCATCTCCGGCGACATCAAACTCTCCATCGCCGATGTCGACATGGTGCAGATTTCGCTGCGCGCGCTGATCTCCTCGATCAGCGCCTTGACCGCGACGCCGCTCGCCACCGCCCTCGAACCCGCCGTCGATGAGACGCACGAACTGGAGCCGTCCCGCGATGGCTGAATCCAGCGGTGTGCCACCGAGAATCGACGCCGATCCCGAGTCCGTCGAGCGCGGACTCGTCACGCTGGTGCTGACTCTGGTGGAACTGTTGCGGCAACTGATGGAACGGCAGGCGCTGCGCAGGGTCGACGTCGGTGACCTGACCGACGACCAGATCGAACGCATCGGCACCACCCTGATGCTGCTCGAGCGGCGCATGGCCGAGTTGCGCGAGCACTTCGGTCTGGAACCGGAGGACCTGAACATCGACCTGGGCCCGCTGGGGACGTTGCTGCCGGAGCGGCGCTTCGACGGCTGGTGAACCCGCTCGAGTTCCAGTCGCTCCACGGGTCGATCAGCGGCACACCCGTCGTCGCGAAATCCTGCACATTCCGGGTCACCACCGTCGTGCCGTGCTCGGCAGGCGCGCGGCGATCGGGCGCTACCGCGGCTGCGTATCGGCTACCCGCTGCTTCGGCTGGACGGCACGCAAGAATGCCGTCGGCGACAGCCCCCGAGGAGACGTGGCGCGGGGAGTCCGAGCGGAACCGAGGGGGTCGGCACCCGACCGAGTTTCCTCGAGAGCCGTGTCGACGCTTTCCAGCCTGCGGTGATGCGCTCGGGCCGTCGTGAGCAGACGGTCCACGTCCCGGGCCAGGAAGGCATCGAGCATGTGCGCGTGGTCGTTGTGCAGGGCGAGCCGGTCCGGTCGATCGGCGGCGTGCACCACGGTCCGCACGGGTTCGGTGGCGTGTAGGGCGGTGTCGAGCATGCGCACCAATCGGTGCATGCGCGAGGGCCGAGTCAGCGCGATGTGGAAACGACGGGATGAGCGGTGGTAGGCGACGAGGTCGTCGTCGCGGATGGCCGCTTCCAGGTCGGCATGCGCGGCGAGCGCAGCCTCGATGTCGGCCTCGGTGGCGTGCCGGGCGGCGGCGGCCAGCGACGCGGTCTCCAATGTCTCTCGAAGGATGTACATTTCGCGCAGCTCGGCGGCGGTGAGCTGGGCGACGAGGTATCCGGAGCGGGGCTGGTGGGTGACCAGGCCCTCCCCCATGAGCGTCTCGAGCGCCGCCCGGACCGGTGTGTGGCCGACGCCGAACAGTTCCGCGACTTCGCGCAGCGGAATGGCGGTGCGCGGTGGCACCGCCCCGTCCAGGATCACCCGGCGCAGTTCTCCCAGAATGATCTGGGGCCTGCCTGGTTCGTCGGCCACCAACAGTGCGAGCAACGCGGATCGTCGGCGTGGCGGCATGGCCCCACGGTAGGCGGCGCGTGTTGCGAACTCGGTCACGGATGTGACGGGCAGGAAAATGTACGTGCAGTAGCCCATGACACCGAAATCCGAACGGCCGCAGGGTCCGACCGGCAGGCGAGGGCGCAGAACCCCGTGCCCGGCCGCGACGGGCGCGGCGCGGGGCCTGCGTGGTGAACCAGCGGAATCAGCCCTGCAGCATCTTCCGCATCTCGTCGATCTCGGCCTGCTGGGAGTCGATGATCTGCTGGGCCAGCGCCTTGGCGTCCGGGTTGGCGCCTTCGGCGAGCTCGGTGCGCGACATCTCGATCGCGCCCTCGTGGTGAGCGATCATTCCGTTCAGCCACATCTGGTCGAACTCGGCCCCGGTGGCGGCCCCCATGTGCGACATCTGCTCGTCGCTCATCATCCCGGGCATCATCGGCGAGGACATCATCGGCGAGCCACCGCCGTGCGGACCACCGTGCCCGCCGCCGGTGACGGGCGCGCCCCAGGCCTGCAACCACCCGGTCATCGTCGCGATCTCCGGTTCCTGGGCGGCCTGGATCCGCTTCGCCAGGTCCTGGAGCTGCGGATCGGTCGAACGCGAGATCGCCATGTCGGCCATCATCACGGCCTGACGATGGTGCGGGATCATCTCCTGCGCGAAGGTGATATCGGCGTCGTTGTGCACGTCGGCTGGGGCGTTCGTGCCGCTGGTCGTCGGCGCTGCCGACGCCGAGACACTGGTGGCGGCGGCACCGGTGTCGCCCCCGTCGGCCGAGTCGTCGTCGCCACAGCCGGTCAGTACGACAGCCGCGGCCAGCATCGCCAGCACGGCTGAGGGAAGAGTCTTGCCGGACATGAGTCACTCCTGGAGTGTCGAGGTTTCGGAAAGTGTTCGGATACACCGCGATCCGGACGAACAGTCACCGGATCCGGCGGTCGCCGATCACTGCCGCAACACACACAGAACAGCCAGGCGCCGCGAAGTAGACAGCGGCGGGGCACGACCGAACCCGTCGCGGCATCGGGTCCGGTTCACCAGGCGCTCATCGGCCGACGGCGGCCATGCCACGGCGAACAAGACGAGCACCAGCCCGGCCATCGCGGCCATGATCGCCAGGCACAGATGCATCAGACCGGTGTGGGCGTCGTCGTGACCACCGCCGGGCATCTCGTCGTGCCCGCGTTCCCCCATCGGGGCCGCGTCGGGCACCGACGCGCAGCAGCTTTCCCACAGTCCGGCCTCGGCAGGCGAGGCGAACGTTGTCGCCGTCGCGGCCGGGATCACCTCGGCGGCGCTCACATGCGTGGCGCCGCTGTGCTCGTGCCCGGTCGACGAACCGGTCAGAGGAGCGTGGTGCATGCCGAGCACGGCCACCGCCACGGTGACCCACAGCAACGAACGCAGTAGCGTCCCCGCACGGCCGGCCAGCATGGAGCCCACCCTATCAGCGGCGATCTCCCCCTGTTTTCGCCGACGCGACGGAGGGCAGACGTGCAGACACAGACTCCGAGGAAAGATCCCCCAGGGGACCGGTATTCACCGGTCAGCGGCCGTGTGGGCACGCGATCAGCGGCGCGCCCGGAGCTGCACGACAGGCGTCGGGCGACGACGGCCGCCCGGCGGGATCAGGCGAGCGCCTCGATCTTCGCGGCCAATTCGGCGCCGGTGACGGGTTCGCGGGCGATGACCGCGATGGTGTCATCGCCGGCGATGGTGCCGACGATGTAGGGCAGGGCCGCGCGGTCCAGGGCGGAGGCGAGATAACCGGCGGCGCCCGGCGGTGTGCGCAGGACGGCGATATTGCCGCTGGCGTCGGTGGAGACCAGCAGATCGCCGAGGAGTTTGGACAGGCGGTCGGTACCGCCGGTGACGCCTCGGACCGGGCTGCCGTCCTCGGGGACGATGTAGACGCCCGCGCCGCCGTCGGCCGCGCGCAGCTTGACCGCGCCGAGTTCGTCGAGATCACGGGAGAGGGTGGCCTGGGTGGCCTCGATGCCCTCGGCGGCGAGCAGCGCGGCCAGTTCGGTCTGGCTGCGCACGGCGTGGGCGGAGAGCAGTTCGACGATGCGGGACTGGCGGCCCGCGCGGGTCCGCGCGATCGCCGGCGTCTTGCCGTCGGCCGATCGCCCGGACCCGCCGCGCTCGGGGGTGGAGACGCTCATCGTCGTTCTCGATCGGCCGGCTCTCGATCGGCCGGCTCTCGATCGGCCGGCTCTCGATCGGCCGGCTCTCGCTTGGCCAGCAGCCACACCAGCAGCGCCTTCTGGGCGTGCAGGCGGTTCTCCGCCTCGTCCCACACCGCGCTGTGTGGGCCGTCGATGACCTCGTCGGTGATCTCGTCGCCGCGGTGCGCGGGCAGGCAGTGCAGCACCACCACCTCGGGCTCGGCGTGCGCGAGCAGGGCGGCGTCGATGCGGAACGGGACGAAGGGGCCGACCCGGTCCAGGCCGTCGTTCTCCTGGCCCATCGAGGTCCAGGTGTCGGTGACCAGCGCGTGCGCCCCGGTCGCGGCGGCGACGGGATCGCCGGTGACGGTGATGCTCGCGCCGGTCTCGGCGGCCCGCTTGCGGGCGGCCTCGAGCACCCACGGCAGCGGCTCGAAGCCGGCGGGGGCGGCGATGGTGACATCGAGTCCCGCGGTGGCGCCGCCGAGCAGCAGCGAGTGCGCCATATTGTTCGCGCCGTCGCCGAAATAGGCGAGTTTGCGGCCGGACAACGAGCCCAGACGCTGGCGCAGTGTCATCAGATCGGCCAGCACCTGACAGGGGTGGAACTCGTTGGACAGCGCGTTGACCACCGGAACCGTCGCCGCCGAGGCCATCTGGTCGAGGCGGTCCTGTTCGAAGGTGCGCCAGACGACGGCTTCGACATAGCGGGAGAGCACCCGGCCGGTGTCGGCGAGGGTTTCCTCGCGGCCCAGCTGGGTGTCGCGCCCGTCCACGACCACCGCGTGCCCGCCGAGCTGGGCGATGCCCATCTCGAAGGAGAAGCGGGTGCGGGTGGAATTCTTCTCGAAGATCACCCCGACCCCGCGCGGCCCTTCCAGTGGGCGTCGGGAGAACGGCGCTTTCGCGAGTTCCAGTGCCAGGTCGAGGATTTCGGCCTGTTCCGCGGGCGAGACGTCGTCGTCGCGCAGGAAGTGACGCAGTTCGCCGGTCATCACCGGGCTCCCTTCGCATCGGCGGCCGCCGCGTCGAGGATCCCCGGCAGGTCGGCGACGAAATTCTCGGCCTGGGTCTCGGTGAGCACCAGCGGCGGCGCGAGCCGCAGGACGTTCGGCTTGGGCGCGTTGATCAGGTAACCCGCCTCCCGGGCGCGCGCCTCCACCTCGGCGGAGACGTTGTCGGTCAAGGCGACACCGATCAACAGGCCCGCGCCGCGCACGTGATCGATGAGCGGATGCTCGAGCACGGCGATGCCGTCGCTGAGCCGCTTGCCGACCGATTCGACGTGGGCCAGCAGCCCCTCTTCGTCGATGGTGCGCAGCACCGCGAGCGCGGCGGCGGCGCAGACCGGATTGCCGCCGAAGGTGGTGCCGTGCATGCCCGGGGTGAACAGCTCGGCGGCGCGGCCGGTCGCCAGCACCGCGCCGATGGGCAGGCCGCCGCCGAGGCCCTTGGCCAGGGTGATCACGTCGGGGACGATGCCCGCGGCCTGGTGGGCGTAGAAGGGGCCGGTGCGGCCGATACCGGTCTGTACCTCGTCCAGGATCAGCAGGGCGCCGTGGCGGGAGGTGATCTCGCGTGCCTTGGCCAGGTAGTCCAGCGGCGGGACGACCACGCCGGACTCGCCCAGGATCGGTTCGAGGAACACCGCGGCGGTGTGGTCGTCGACGGCGGCGGCCAGCGCGGCGGCGTCACCGTAGGGCACGTGCACGACGCCGGGGGGCATCGGCTCGAACGGCGCGCGCTTGGCGGGCTGGCCGGTCAGCGCGAGCGCGCCCATGGTGCGCCCGTGGAAGGCCTCCTCACAGGCGACGATCTTGGTCCGGCCGGTGAGCCGGGACAGCTTGAACGCCGCTTCGTTGGCCTCGGTGCCGGAGTTGCAGAAGAACGCCTTGCCTTCACCGTCGCCGAAGTGCGCGAGCAGCCGTTCGGCGAGTTCGACGACCGGCTCGCTGACGTACAGGTTCGAGACGTGGCCGAGGGTGCCCAGCTGCTGGGTGACCGCGGCCAGGATCGCCGGGTGACCGTGCCCGAGGCTGTTGACCGCGATGCCACCGAGGAAATCCAGGTAGCGCTTGCCCTCGGCGTCGTAGACCACCGCACCGGAGCCGCGCACCAGCGCGACCTTCGGGGTGCCGTAGTTGTTCATCAGCGCCGTGGACCAGCGCTGCCGCAGTTGGTCGGTGCCCTCGTGCCCGGTCTGTGCTGTTGCGTTCATTCCGTCTCTCCTCCCGGCGTCACCATCGTGCCGATCCCCTCTCCGGTGAACAGTTCCAGCAACACCGAGTGCGCGACGCGACCGTCGATCACATGCGCGCTCGGTACCCCACCGCGCACCGCGCGCAGGCAGGCTTCCATCTTCGGCACCATGCCCTCGTCCAGGCTCGGCAGCAAGTTCGCCAGCGCGTCGGCCTCGATGCTGCTGGTCAGTGAGGAGCGATCCGGCCAGTTCGTGTACAGGCCCTCGACATCGGTGAGCACGACCAGCTTCTCCGCGCCGATGCCCTCGGCGAGCGCGGCGGCGGCGGTGTCGGCATTGATGTTGTGCACCACGCCGTCGGCGTCGGGAGCGATGGTGGACACCACCGGGATCCGGCCCGCGTCGATGAGGTCGAGCACGGCGGCCGGGTTCACCTCGGTCACATCCCCGACCAACCCGATGTCGGTGTGTTCACCCTCGACGAGGACGGTGCGCCTGGTCGCGGTGAACAGCCGCGCGTCCTCGCCGGAGATGCCGACCGCGTAGGGGCCGTGGGCGTTGATCAGGCCGACGAGTTCGCGCCCGACCTGACCGAACAGCACCATCCGCACCACGTCCATGACTTCCGGGGTGGTGACCCGAAATCCGCCGCGGAACTCGCCCTGCAAACCGAGTTTCTTCAGCATGGCACTGATCTGCGGGCCGCCGCCGTGCACCACCACCGGGTGCACACCGACGGTGCGCAGGAACGCCATGTCGGCGGCGAAGGCGCGCTTGAGATCGTCGTCGATCATGGCGTTGCCGCCGTATTTGACGACGACGATCTTGTCGCGGAACTTCTGCAGCCAGGGCAGCGCGTCGGCCAGCACATGCGCCTTGTCCAGTGCCGACAGGGTGGACAGCGGGTCGAGGGCGCTCATGAGCTGTACGCCGAGTTCTCTTCGACATAGGCGTAGGACAGGTCGGTGGTGCGCACCATCGCCTCGCCCTCGCCCACATGGAGTTCGACGCGGACGTCGATGTCCTCGCCGGACAGGTCGACCTCACGCGCCCCGGGCGCGCCGACGCTGTCGATGCACACCGGATTGCCGTTGAAGGAGACCGAGATCCGGTCCGGGTCCAGGGTGATCGGTGCGATGCCGACCGCGGCGAGCACCCGGCCCCAGTTCGGGTCCGAGCCGAACAGCGCGCACTTGACCAGGCTGTCGCGGGCGATGGCGCGTGCGGCGATCAGCGCCTCGTCCTCGCTCGCCGCGCCGGTGACGGTGATCCGTACCCGCTTGGTGACGCCCTCGGCGTCGGCCATGAGCTGGGCGGCGAGGTCGTCGCAGACCGCGAGGACGGCGGCGTCGAGCTCCTCCTGCGCGGGGGTGACTTCGCTGGCGCCGTTGGCCATCAGCAGCACGGTGTCGTTGGTGGAGCAGGAGCCGTCCACGTCGAGCCGGTCGAAGGTGAGCCGGGTCGCCTTGCGCAGCGCGCTGTCGAGCTGATCGGCGGTGACCGCCGCGTCGGTGGTGAGCACGACGAGCATGGTCGCCAGCGAGGGCGCGAGCATGCCCGCGCCCTTGGCCATGCCGCCGACGTTCCACTTGTCGCGGTGGTGGAAGGCCGCTTCCTTGGGCACGGTGTCGGTGGTCATGATGGCGTGGGCGGCCTCGGTGCCACCGGACAGGCCGCCCGCCATCTCGTGCACGATCTCGGTGACCGCCGGGATCAGCTTGTCCATCGGCAGCCGGTCGCCGATCAGGCCGGTGGAGCAGACCGCGATCTCGCCCGCGCCGGTCTCGGTGCCCCAATTGCTCAAGGCCGTCGCCAGTTCCTCCGCGGTGCGGTGGGTGTCCTGGAAACCGCCCGGGCCGGTGCAGGCATTGGCGCCGCCGGAATTGAGGATCACCGCGCGCAACCGCTTGGCGGTGAGCACCTGTTGCGACCACAGCACGGGCGCGGCCTTGACCTTGTTACTGGTGAACACGCCCGCGGCCGCGCATTCGGGGCCTTCGTTGAAGACCAGCGCCAGGTCCGGTTTGCCGCTGACCTTGATGCCCGCGGCGATGCCCGCCGCCCGGAAGCCGAGCGGGGCGGTCACGCCCTGGGTCCGCACCAGCTTGCCGGTGCCGCTCTCGGTTGTCGTCACGGTGCCACTCCTACGGTGGGAAGTCCTTCGGTCTCGTCGAAGCCGACGGCCAGATTCATCGATTGCACCGCGCCACCGGCGGTGCCTTTGGTCAGGTTGTCGATCGCGCCGATCACCACGAGCAGCCCGGCGTCGGCGTCCACGGTGACCTGCAGGGTCATCGCGTTGGAGCCGAGCACCGCACCGGTCTGCGGCAGGATGCCCTCCGGCAGCAGGCGCACGAACGGTTCGTCGGCGTAGGCCTTCTCGTAGACCGCGCGAGCCTGGGCGGCGTCGACCGTGGTGGGCGCGGTGCAGGTGGCGAGGATGCCGCGCGGCATCGGAGCCAGCACCGGGGTGAACGACACCTTCACCGGGCCGTCGGCCAGCGGTGACAGGTTCTGCACGATCTCCGGGGTGTGGCGATGCGCGCCCGCGATGTTGTAGGCGCGCACCGAGCCCATCACCTCGGAGCCGAGCAGGCCGACATCGAGCTTGCGGCCCGCGCCGGAGGTGCCGCTGACCGCGACGACGTTCACCGACGGCTCCACGATGCCCGCGGCGACAGCCGGTGCCAGCGCCAGACTCGACACCGTCGGATAGCAGCCGGGCACCGCGATTCGCGTGGCTCCGCGCAAGGCCTCGCGCCCCCCGGGCAGTTCGGGCAGGCCGTAGGGCCAGGTGCCCGCGTGTTCGGTGCCGTAGTACTTGGTCCAGGCGGCCGCATCACGCAGCCGGAAGTCGGCGCCGCAGTCGATGACGACGGTGGATTCGGGCAGTTGTTCGGCGATGGCGGCGGACTGGCCGTGCGGCAGACCGAGGAAGACGACGTCGTGGCCGGACAGTTCCTCGGCGGTGGTCGGCGCGAGGACACGGTCGGCCAGCGGCAGCAGATGCGGCTGGTGGGCGATCAGCGGGGAACCCGCGTTGGAGCCCGCGGTCAGCGCCCCGATCTCGAGGCGCCCGGATCGGTAACGTGGGTGGGCGAGCAGCAGGCGCAAGACCTCGCCGCCCGCGTATCCGCTCGCTCCGGCGACAGCAATCCGCAAAGGGGCATCCGAATCAGCCATGAAATGATTATGCACGACAGTGCAAGCTCATTCATGAGGTGGGTGCTCATGTCAGGTTTCCCGGTCCGATCCACGCGGCCTCGGGTGAAGCGGGCGGCACCGCGGCTCGGCAGCCACAGGCCCATCGGATCACCGTGACACAACGGTGACGCGACTCGCCGTCGGCTCGCCGCGGCGTCGAACCCCACCTCCCCGACGGATAGCCACCAGGCGCCCCCGCCCACAGACGCGCCGACAAGGACCGCTGCACGCCAATCGAATTCGAGGAAACAATCGACCGGGCGTCGACGCCCGCGATCTCCGATGCCCGCCCCGCTTTCAAGATCAGGATTATTCCGACCTTCGCCACAAGACGCGAATCGCCGCGCGACCGCGCGAAATTCACCCCCCTCCGGACAGCCTTCGGTAACGACCCGACTTCGCCCCCTCTCGCACCATCCGGGCCGCCCAGCAGGCCGCGCAATTCTCCGAACATATCTGTTCGAAGAATTCCAAATCGCCGCACGGGAGCCCGCATGAGCCCGTTGGAAAACACCGCCCTACCTGCGCCAACCTCTCCCCCACCCCCCCGAGGCGCAAGCGATCGAGCACGCAAAACAGCCTCTACCTGCACAAATGCACGAACACCAATCCCGGCCACCGGCCCGATCGACACCCGAGGCGTTGCCTGTCTCACATATATCGGCGCAATAACCGTGACCTGCAGCACATCATCGCTAGAACATACTGTCGAACGCCACACTCATTTCCGTACATTCACCGGGAGTAATACAGTTATCCCTCGACAAGCGATCAAGACATTGGTGACGTTACCTACACGTGATTGTTCGAGATTAGTTCGTTATGGTTGGGACACGGCCCGATCGACCGAGACGGGCACATCGCTCGAACCGCCGAACACCGACAGACCCTGTCCCACGGTTCGAGAAACCCCGACATCAACTGGGGACAGGGACTCCGGCCTCGAGCCGAGTCGGTGGGCGCAGCAGGGAAATTCTCATGTCGAAGAACCGAAAGATCAGCACTCGCGCCGCCGGTTTCATCGCAGCGGTCGGCGCCTTCGCCGCCATCCCGTTCGGTCTCTCCACGGCCACCGCCTCCGCCAACAACTGGGACGCTGTCGCCCAGTGCGAGAGCGGCGGCAACTGGGCCATCAACACCGGTAACGGCTACTACGGCGGCCTGCAGTTCTCGCAGAGCACCTGGCAGGCCCACGGTGGCTCCGGCCAGGCGAACAACGCCAGCAAGGCCGAGCAGATCCGCGTCGCCGAGAACGTTCTCGCCAGCCAGGGCCCCGGCGCGTGGCCGGTCTGCGGCGCCTACCTCTGATCGAGCACGCCACGATCGAGCGCGCTGCCTGAGCGGGTTCCTCGCTGAACGAGCAACGCTGAACGAGCAACACAGCCCCTGTCACCTTCGGTGGTGACAGGGGCTGTTGCCGTCCGGACCGGTCATTGTCGGCGCACGACCCGCTCCCCGGCACCGGGCTTCCAGTGATGTCTGCGGGTGAACACCGAGGAGATCTTCGGCGCTTCCTCGACGAACCGTTTCCATGTGGTAATGGGCGGCGAGGCTACGCCGCAAACCTGCCGGATCCTGTCAGGTTCCGCGGCTATTCTCCTTCGGGTGCGCGCGAGCCGACTGTTGAGATTGCTGCTGTTGTTGCAGACCCGCGGTCACCTCAGCGCACCGGAGCTCGCCGCCGAGCTCGAGGTGTCGGTGCGCACCGTGTACCGCGACGTGGAGGCGCTGTCGGCGGCGGGCGTGCCCGTCTACAGTCGGCAGGGCCGGGGCGGCGGGGTCCGGTTGCTCGACGGTTTCCGCACCCGGCTGACCGGGTTCACCTCCGAAGAAGCCGACGCGGTCCTGCTGACCGGCCTGCCCTCGGCCGCCACCGACCTCGGCCTGGGCACCGTCCTGGCCACCGCTCAACTCAAGGTGCTGGCCGCGCTGCCGCCGGAGATGCGCGGGCGAGCCACCCGCATCGCCGAACGAGTGCACGTCGACGCGCCCGGCTGGTTCCACCGCCCCGACGAGACTCCGGCGCTGGCCGCGATCACCGACGCGCTCTGGCACGATCGCACCCTGGAGGTCCGCTACGGCCGTGCCGACCGCGTGGTGCTGCGTCACCTCGATCCGCTCGGGCTCGTCCTCAAGGCCGGTACCTGGTATCTCGTGGCCCGCAACGGCCGGGACATCCGTTCCTATCGCGTCGGGCGCATCCTCGCCGCCACCCCGACCGATCGGACTTTCACCCGCCCACCCGGCTTCCAGCTCGCCGAGCACTGGGCCGCCGCCCAGGACGAGTTCGCCCGCTCCATGCTGCGGGTGCATGCCCGCTGCCGCGTCGCCGCCGACCAGCTGAGCCTGCTGCGGCTGTTCCTCGATCCCGCCGCGGCGACCGAAGCGCTCGCTTCCCGCGGCGAACCCGATGAGCGGGGATGGGTCGAGGTCACCGTGGGTGCGGAGTCCTACCCGGTTCTGCTCCACGGGCTGCTGCCGTTGGGCGAACACCTCGAGGTGCTCGAACCGCCCGAACTGCGCGAACGCATGGCGGCCACGGCCCGGGCGATGGCGGCACGGTATGCCCTCGGCTGACCTGCCGTCGGCCGAGCACCGGTTCAGCGGTCGCCGGTCCTCGCCGGAGAATCACCGCGTAGCCCCTGACGCCGTTCCCGTCGTGGTCCGCGGTCGCGCAGGGTCAGGATCGCCGCGGCGGTGGCCGCGATCGTCCGGTCGCCGTCGCGGGTCAGGTCGTCGAGAGCCTGCCGTGCGGCCGGGCCGGGGATTTCCGCGAGGGCTTGGGTGAGGCGCAACCGGGTGGATGGGTCGTCGGTGCCGGCGAGTTCACCCGAGACGCGGGCGACGATGTCGGCGTCGGACGCGACCTCCGTCAGCAGGCCGAGCGTTTCGGCGGCCTCGACATCGCTTCTTCCCTCGACCACCATCTCGACAAGCGCGGACAGCGCGCCGATCACCTCTCGGGAACCGAGCGCCAGGGCCGCGCGGCCGCGAACTGTGGCATCAGCGTCGTCGAGCGCCTCGCGCAGGAGCTCGGTCGCTTCGGCCGTGGGCACTTCGGCGATGGCGGTGACGGCTCGCCGCCGGACCTCGACCGACGCCGAGCCGAGACCGGCGGCGAGCCCGGCCAGCCCCTGCCCCTGCGCCCGGGCCAGCGACCACCGCAGGGCCCCGGCCACATCGGCGTTGTCCTCCGACAGGACGGCATCGACCAGTGCCTCGACAGGCAGTGTGGTCGGCGCGTCGGCGGACAGGATCGCTTGCTGACGGCGAGGGGCGTATCCCGATTCGAGGGCGCGCAGCAGCGCGACCACGCGCAGGACGTCCTCCCACTCCGACGGTGCGGCGGCGTCGACCCGCTCGAGTTTCGCCAGCAGTTCCTCCTCGGCGGCGATGCGCAGGCGGGTGTGCCGGATGAGGTCGCCCACCAGTTCCGTCGGCGCGAAGCCCGGCTCGTCGAGTGCGCGTTTGACCTCCTGCAGCGAGAGCCCGAGGGTACGCAGGCTCTCGACGTGCAGCAAGCGACGGATGTCGGCGGCGGAGTACTCGCGATAGCCGCCGGACGTGCGGCCGGTGGGCTGCACCAGGCCCACCGCGTCGTAGTGACGCAGCATCCGGGTGCTGACGCCGGAACGCCGCGAGACCTCGCCGATCAACATCGCCTCATTCTCCTAGCTCTGCGAACCCGTGATCGCCACGCGCTTGGCCAGCTCGACCGACAAGGTGAAACTGCTCTCGGGATCGTGCACGAGCTGTTTCGTGGCCTCCATATGCGCGCGGACCAGCGGATCGGGATGTGAGGCCGCCCGCTCGAGTGCAGGCAACACTTCCTCACCGAGTCCGGCGAACGCCCGGCTCAGGCTGAGTTGCCTGTCCCGGTCGCCCTTGCCGAGTTCGGGCACGAGTTCGGCCGCGAGAACCGCTTCCTGCCCGACCGGCACGAGGGCCACCGCGGCCCGCCACGCGCTGCGCACCACCTCGTCGTCCTTGTCGTGCAGTTGTGCCGAGACCGACGGCCAGGCGCGCGGGTCCCCGATCTTGGACAGTGTGTGCAGCGCCTGGCTGCGGGCCTGTGCCGAGCCGGAGCCGAGCTCTTCGATCAGTCTCGGCACGGTGACGTCGGCAGGGATCCTGCACAACGCCCAGGTCAGCATGTCGCGGACGAAGAAGTCCGGTTCGAGGGCGCACCGGGCGATCAACGATTCCGTCAGACCCGGATCGGGATCGGTACCCGCGGCCAAGGCGGCCCGCAGCCGGACCGACTCGTCGGCCGCGGCCAGCGCCTCGGCGAGCTGAGCGTGTGGGGTTGTGTTCACGACAACCACCTCCTTCGCCGACCATTCGAGACCCTGACATCGTGTCAAGGTCAAGTCCGATGTCGGGCGGATCACCGGATCCGGCGATGAATTCTGCTCCCCTGCGGCGTCTCTTCTTCGTCAACCATCGCGTCGTTCAGGAGAAACGAGTGCCACAACAACTGCGAGTCCAGAATTTCACTGTCTCGAGCGACGGGATCGCCGCCGGGGAGAACCAGAGCTTCGACAGCCCGTTCGGCCTCGACCCCGGCGACATGTTCGCCTGGGCGGGCGCCACCGCCAGTTGGCCCAACCGCACCGATCCCGGCGGCAGCCGCGGCCTCGACGACTACTTCACCCGGGACTTCACGAACAATATCGGCGCGGAGATCATGGGCCGCAACAAGTTCGGATTCCAGCGCGGCCCCTGGGAAGACCACGAATGGCAGGGCTGGTGGGGTGCGGAACCCCCGTTCCACACGCCGGTATTCGTCCTCACCAACCATCCCCGGCCGTCGATCACCCTCTCCGACACCACCTTCCACTTCGTCGGAGGCGAGCCGGCCACCGTCCTCGCCCAGGCGAAGGAAGCCGCACAGGGCAAGGACGTGCGCCTCGGTGGCGGCGTCACCACCATCCGGGAGTTTCTCGACGCCGACCTCGTCGACGCCCTGCACGTGGCGGTCTCGCCGGTGCGGTTCGGCTCCGGTGTGAAGCTCTGGGAATCGCCCGAGGAACTGACCGATCGATTCCACCTGGAGAAGGTGCCGAGCCCGAGTGGGGTCACGCATCACCTGTTCTGGCGGAAGTGAGGTGAGGCATGCGGCGTGATTCGGCTGCGACGGCACCGCCGTACTGCCGGGCCGCGCTCGTCTCCCAGCCCACCGGGAGGCGAGCGCGGCACGGTTTCACACACACGGACGGTGTCGACGCAGTTGTCGCCGATCGGGTGAGCGGGACTCAGCGCAGAGTGCGGAAGAACGCGCGGACGTCGTCGACCAGCAGATCCGGCGCCTCCAGAGCCGCGAAATGGCCGCCGCGCTCGTACTCGGTCCAGCGCACGATCCTGTGCTGACGTTCGGCGATCGCGCGGATGGACATGTCGCCGGGGAAGACGGCCGCCGCGGTGGGCACCTCGGAGGGTTCGCCTGCCGCGCCTCATGCCTCGCCCTCGCCGTAGAGACGGATCGATGAGGCGAAGCAGCCGGTGAACCAGTACAGGCTGACGTCGGTGAGCAGGGCGTCGCGGCCGACGGCGTCCTCGGGCAGGGTGATGGCGGGGTTCGTCCAGCGGTGGTACATGTCGGCGATCCAGGCGAGCAGTCCGGCGGAGAGAATCGTGCTGGGAACTATTGCGGCCGATTCCCGGCCGCAATTCCGGCATTCAGGGCTTCCAGTCCACGATCGGCGCCAGGGCGCGGAAGGGGGCCGAAGGCGGGGTCAGGCGCATGACCGCGTCACGGGCGGCCACCACGGGCCGGGCGGACAGCTGGCCGACGGTGCCGAGGCGGTCGGCTCTGGCCGCGATCATCCTGGTACGCGGGCGGCGGACACGGTCGTAACGGGTGAGGTCGCCGCTGTCGTCCGCGATGCGAGCCAGCACCACGGCGTCCTCGAGTGCCTGGCAAGCGCCTTGACCGAGGTTGGGGCTCATGGCGTGGGCGGCGTCGCCGAGCAGGGCGATACGACCGGCGACGAAGGTACTCAGGTCGGGCAGGCGGTAGATGTCGTGGTGCAGGACGGCGGCGGGGTCGGCGGCGGCGAGCAGGGCGGGAATGGGGTCGTGCCAGCCGGCGAAGAGTTCGCGCAGTTCGGCCAGACCGGCGCTCGGCGCGCCTTCGGGTCTGTTCGCGACGCCGAAGCAGTAGACCCGGTCGTCGGCGAGGGCGGCGTAACCGAAGCGCAGCCCCCGACCCCATGTTTCGCCGAGATCGGCGGTCGGGTGCGTCGGGGTGACGATCACACGCCAGGCGGTATAGCCGACGTAGACCGGGCGGACCGCACCCACGACGGCGCGACGCACGACGCTGTTGATGCCGTCGGCGCCGACGACGAGGTCGGCGCGGGATTCCCCCGCCGAATGCGTGACGGTGCCATCACGGCGAGCCTCGCCCACGGTGACGCCGGTGCGGATCGAACCGGCCGGGATCGCGTTGCGGAGGATGTCGAGCAGATCCGCGCGATGCACCATGATCGGCAGGCCGTAGCGGGCCTTCATGGCAGCCACGTCGAACTTCGACAGCCAGGCGCCGCGGCTGTCGCGAATACCGGCCGAGCCGTCTTCGCGGGCACGGGCGCGCACCCGGTCGCCGATCCCCAGGGCATCGAGAGCGCGTAACGCGTTCGGCCACAACGACAGTCCGGCGCCGGGGGCGGTGAGCGCGGGCGCGCGTTCGAGCACCTGTACCTGCCAGCCGATGCGGGTGAACGCGATCGCGGTCGCCAATCCGCCGATTCCGGCGCCGACGACGGTCACCTGGGGCATGTCGTTTCTCCCGTCCGTGAGGGCCACTGTACGGCCACTCCCGAAGCTACTACTTCTGTAGTGTTTCTACAACAATTGTAGTAACTATCACTACCGGCGTAGTATCGGCGCGTGCCGACGACCCGCGAACGACTCCTGGACGCCGCCATCGATCTCCTGGGCTCGCGCGGCTCGCGGGCCCTGACGCACCGAGCGGTCGACGAGGAGGCGGGGCTGCCGTCGGGGTCCTGCTCCAACTATTTCCGCACCCGCGACGCCCTGTTGAGCGGGATCGCCGAACGCTTGGAAGAGCGCGATCACCTCGACTGGGCCACCCTGGGCCGCGTCCCGGTACCCACCACGGTCGAACAGCTCACCGAGACCGTGGCCGCCTTCGTCCGCCACGCCGTCACCACCGACCGCGTCCGCACCCTGGCCCGTTACACCCTCTTTCTGGACGCCCACGCCGAGGGCCCACGCGCGTCGGTGCTGCGTGGCCGGGAGCGGCTGACGGCCTGGGCGGCTGAACTGGTGCGCGGGGTGGGCCGCGACGAATCCGCGGCCGCACTGCTGGTCGACTATCTCGACGGGGTGACGCTGCGCGCGGTCGTGTGTCCCGCCGAGGGCTTCGATCCGAAGCCGGATCTGGAGCGGATCGTGCGAGCCCTGCTCGACTGACGACACCGCGGCACTCACGCGAGCCTTCCAGGCCCGCGACCACGCACAGCGGGGTCGGCGCCGCCTCCGCCGCGATGCCGGTGCGCAGGCCGCGTCCTGCGCACCGGCCGGGCCGGCCGCGAGCCGCGCGACCGATGACCATCGCGAACGCGGCAGCCATCGCCCCGTTGTCTGCGCAGCGAAGAGCAGTGACCACCTGTCGATCGCCGCACCGACCTGCCGCGGTCGACCGTGCGGATCCTCGTCTCAGAAGAACGTATGAACCAGGTCGACGACGGTGGGCTCGACAACGGTGGCGTCGTCGATGACGGGGATGAGGCGCCACTTGTCGAAAGCGGTGCAAGGGTGCGACAGACCGAGCCGCACGATCGAGCCGAGCGGGGGACCTGTGGCCTCGGCGGGTAAGCGCAGGAAGGCGTGCTGGTCGTTGAACGCGCTGATCCGCGAACCCGGGATCGAATGCGGGACAGGCAGTCCCAGGTCGTAGGGGAAGTCGCGTTTGCCGCCGTCCAGCAGAGCGAGTCCCGGTTCCGGAGCCGAGATCACGCGGGCCCAGCCGTGCATGGCCGCGCGCAGGGGACGCCGGGCGCGATCGGGAGTGAGCGGTGAGATGGCCGCGTAGAAACCGTCGTCGTGGACGAGGTAGGCGCCGGAGCGCAGGACGACGGTGGTGGGCACGCCGCGTGCGCCGGTTTCGTCGGCCAGTCCCGCGAGGTGGTCGATGACGAGATCCTGGTACGCGCTGCCGCCCGCCGTGACGATGGTGGGACCGGGATATCCGCCCGAATCGGCGATCTCGCTGTGCAGTCGGGCCAGCTCGGAAAGGTAGTGGGCGACCGCGGCAAGACTCGACGGCTCGCGGTTGCCGGCGAGCGCGGCTTCGTAACCACCCACGCCGGCCAGGCGCAGGTGCCGGGAGCGCAGCACCGCTTCGGCGACACGATGGGCGGCGGCCACCGAACGCACTCCGGTACGTCCACCGGGAGCCCCGAGTTCGACGACGACGTTCACCTCGACCCGCTCGGGCGCATCCGCCAGACAGCGGTCCATGATCTGCACACCGACCGGATCATCCACCCAGCAATAGAATTCGAAGTCCCGGTCGCGTGCCAGTTCCCCGGCCAGCCAGTGCAGCGCGATCGGCTCGAGCAGGGTGTCGGCCAGCACGATTCGGCGCACACCGAACGCGCGGGCCACCTGGACCTGCCAGCCCGTCGCGAGGGTGATCGCCCAGCACCCTGCCGCCAGCTGATCGGCCCACAGTTGCGGAGCCATCGTCGTCTTGCCGTGCGGCGCCAGGCGTACGCCCGCCTCGGCCGCCCACTCCCCCATGACCGCTGTGTTGTGCGTCAGTGCGGAGCGGTCCAGAGTCATCAGTGGCGTCTGGAAAGCGGCGAGACCCGGTGCCGTCGCGAGGAATTGCCGTACGGTGCGCCCCCAGGCCGCCGGTGGGAGGCTTTTGTGTTCGGGGCCGAGCACGCGATCGGCGAGAGCGGCGACCGCGGCGGTGTCGATCATCGCTTACCCCGAGTTGCGCAGGGCGGTCGCCAGCCCGTTCATGGTGAGCAGGATCCCGCGTTTGACCAGTTCGTCGTCCTCCCCCGAGCGGAGCCTGCGCAGCAGTTCCACCTGCATCTGGTTGAGGGGTTCGAGATAGGGGAAGCGGTTGTGGATCGACTCGGCCAGTGAGCGGTTGTCGGCGAGGAGTTGGTCGTGGCCGGTGATGGCGGCGTGCATGCGCAAGGTGCGGGCGTGTTCCTCGGTGATCATGCCGAAGATCCGCTCGCGCAACTGCTCGTCCTCGACGAGTTCGGCGTAGTGGGCGGCGATGTCGAGATCGCTCTTGGCCATCACCTGCGCCAGGTTCGACAGCACGGTCTTGAAGAACGGCCAGCGGTTGTAGAGGTCGGTGAGGCGGGCGAGCCGTCGCGGGTCGCCGCCGACCCACTCCTCCAGGGCGGCGCCCGTGCCGTACCAGCCGGGCAGCATGACGCGGGCTTGGCTCCACGACATCACCCAGGGGATCGCCCGTAGGTCGGCCACCGAGTTGGTGGGTTTGCGGGAGGCGGGTCGGCTGCCGATGTTGAGGTCGCCGACTTCGGCGATGGGGGTGGACTGGCGGAAGTACTCGACGAAGCCGGGCGTTTCGTGCACCAGGCGCGAGTATGCCGCCCGCGCCCGCGCGGCGAGATCGTCCATCAGCGCGTAGGCGGGTTCGGCGTCGGCGCCGAGCCCCTCGACATCGAGCAGGGTCGATTCCAGAGTTCCCGCGATCAGCGATTCCAGATTGCGGTGGGCGGTACCGGCTTCAGCGTACTTCGCGGCGATCACCTCGCCTTGTTCGGTGAGCCGCAGCGCACCGCGCACCGCGCCCGCGGGCTGGGCCAGGATGGCGTCGTAGCTGCGACCGCCACCGCGACCGACCGTACCGCCGCGACCGTGGAACAGCCGCAGCTTGATCCCGGTCGTGCGCGCCACCTCGACCAGATCGAGTTCGGCGCGGTACAGCGCCCAGTTCGCGGCCAGGTAGCCGCCGTCCTTGTTGGAGTCGGAATACCCGAGCATGACCTCCTGGCGCATGCCCGCCGCCGCCACCAGCTCCCGGTAGACGGGCACGTCCAGCGCGGCGGAGAGCGTGGCCGCGCCCGCCGCGAGATCCTCGATGGTCTCGAACAACGGCACGATGTTCACCGAACAGCGCGAACCGGTCGTGTTTCCGTCCGCGCCGACCGGCCGCGCACCCGCATCGCCCGCGCCCGCGCCGGGCGTGATCGTGTCGCTCCCTCCTGCTCGATGCGTGGCCGCATCGCCTGCGCCGGGATCGAGCAGTCCGCCCTCCTTCAACAGCAGCGCCGCTTCGAGCATGTCGCTGACCGAGGTGCACATGCTGATGATGTAGTTCGGGACAGCGTCGGTGCCGAAGGTGTCCACCACCGTCTGGGCTGCGCGGAGGATGCCGATCTCCTTGGTGGCCAGCTCGCTCAGCCGGGCGTGCGGGCCGAGAAGTGGCCTGCGGGTGCGCAATTCGGCGGAGAGCAACTCCACCCTGGCGTCCTCGTCGAGATCGGCGTAGGCGGGGTGCACACCGGCCCAGGCCAGCAGTTCGGCAACGACCTGCTCATGGACCTCGGAGTTCTGCCGCATGTCCAGGCCCTGCAGGTGGAAGCCGAATGTCTCCACGGCGTGCCGGAGCGCCGCGAGACGGTCGTCGGCGAGCAGGTCGTCGCGGGAGGCACGCAGCGAGGCGTCGATCGCCTCGAGGTCGGCGAGGAATGCCCGCGGCCCGGGATAGGGCTCGGGGTCCGGGCCGGTCGCCGAGTCCGGCAGTGTGGCGCCGAGGGCGCGTTCGGCGGTGGCCGACAGGCGAACCCTGATGCGGTGCAACGCGCGGCGATACGGCTCGTCGCTGTAGGCGGCCGGGTCCGCGTGACCCGCCGCCGACAGGGCTTCGACCTCGGGCGACACCGAGACCAGCCGGGCCGACTGGGACAGCGTCTTCTCCAGTTCCACCAGGTCGCGCAGATACCGGCCGAACGCGACCCCCGCGGCCTGGCTCGCGGCGTGACGTACCACGTCGGCGGTGACGAACGGGTTGCCATCACGGTCGCCGCCGATCCACGACCCCGGACGCAGAATGGGCCGCTCGAGCAGACCTGCCTCCGGCCAGCGCGAGCGCAGGGCGGCCCGCACCTCGGCATTGATGGCCGGGATGACGTCGAACAGTGTCAGGTCGTAGTAGCGCAGGCCGACGGCGATCTCGTCCTGGATCCGCAAGCGCGCCAGCCGGATCAGCGCGGTTCGCCACAGCGACAGGATCTGCCTGCGGATGCCGAGTTCCACCTCGTCGCGTTCGCGCGGGTCGCTCACCCACTGCCGTCTGCGCATCAGTTCGGTGATCCTGGTCTGCGCGTCGAACACGGTGCGGCGGCGCGTCTCGGTGGGGTGGGCGGTGATGACCGGTGACACCAAGGCGTCGGAGAGCAGATCGGCCACCGTGGTCGCATCCAGCGCAGCAGCGTCCAGTTTCCGGTACGTGGCGGCCAGCGAGGAGTCCTGTGGAGCCTCACCCGCGGCGACGTGCACGGCGCGGCGGCGATCGCGCTGGATATCCTCGGCCAGGTTCGCCAGCAGCACGAAATACGTGAAGGCCCGGATCAGCGGCAGCGCCACCTCGATGTCGACATCACGCAGCATCTGCGCGACCGCGCTGCGACCGACTTCCTCCCGCCGGACCCGGAACGCCTCCACGCGCACCCGTTCGATCAGGTCGAACACTTCGGGACCCTCGTGATCGCGGATGGTGTCGCCGAGCACGCCGCCGAGAAAACGGATGTCGTCGCGCAGCGGCCGGGTGGCGTCCTGTTCGGTCTCGATCCGCGGTTCGGTCATGCGCTCGACCCTACTGCCGGGCCCTTCGGTCACGGGGCCCTGACGCGAGAGAATCACACAGGCGCACGGGCCGTATTCCGCCTGGGGACAACCCGGTACTGTGCACATCCACCACACCCGAACTCTGCGAGGAATCCGCATGGCAGACGACGCCACCCCGGCGAAACTCAGCGGCACCGGCCGTCTGGCGCACTTCGGCAGTACCCGTCTGACCGGCCTCGCCAAACTGCAGAGCCGCCTGCATGCTCGCCTCTACACCCGCTTCGGCGGCACCCGGTTCGGCAAGTTCCTGGGTCGCCCCATCTTCAAGCTCACCGTCGTCGGCAGGAAGTCCGGACAGCCGCGCCCGGTGGTGCTGATGTACGTGCCCGACGGCGACGACCTGCTCGTCTGCGGCTCCAACGGCGGCAATCCCGAGCCGCCGAACTGGTGGCACAATCTCGTCGCCGCCGGGCACGCCGAGGTGCAGGTCGGCTCCGAATCCTGGACTGTCGACGCCCGCGTGGTCACCGACCCCGCCGAATACGACGCGCGCTGGCAGGTGCTGATCCGGCACTACCCGGACTTCGCCACCTACCAGGCGCTGACCACCCGCACGCTGCCCGTCGCGGTCCTGTCCCGCGCGTAGCCGTCACCGGGCGGGTAGGGCTCACTTGCCCGCGTCGGCCAGGATGCTCAGGACGGCGTCGCAGTTGTAGAACGGCTCGAGGCGTTCGCGGATGAGACGGGCCAGCACACCGTCGCGCTTGGCTGCCTCGACGACGGCGGGGCCGTAGCGCAGGATCTCGGCGGTGACATCTTCGGCGGTGAGGCCGAGTTCGGGCAGCATGGCGGCGAGGGTGTAGTCGCGGTACTTGTCGTAGAACACCTCGACGCACTGGGCGACGAGCTCGCCGAAGTACTCCTTCTCGCGGGTGGTGACCGCGACCTCGTAGCAGAGCACGACGAGTTCGTTGAGGTCCTTCTTCGTCAGGTAGTCGTGCAGGCCGCTGACCGGTTCGCCGGCGTGCAGATCCCAGAACTCCATGGCCGCCGAGTGCACGGGAGCCTCGCGCAGCATCTCGCGGATGGCGTTGTTCGTGCGCTTGAGAGCGAACAGCGCGCCCTTGCCCGCGAGGTCGCCGACGAAGGTGTTGTCGGCGGCCTTCTTGGCGCGGTTGGCCGCCGACTGGCCCAGCGACATCAGCGAGCCGACGCCGGGGATCTTCTCGGCGCGTTCGCGATTGGCCTGCACGAAGTCGTTGATCAGCTTGTCGACGAACTTCGCGGCGACCGTGGCCACCAGCGGGGATTCGGTGAGCCGGTCCAGGATGCGCTCCTGGGCCTGGTGCATGCCGAGCACCTTCTCCAGCAGCGCCTCGACCGGTTCACGCTCGACGACCTCGCCGAGGGTGTCGGTGGTGTTCTCGGCGATGTGCTCGTACACGGCATCGGCGAACACGCCCACCATGTCGGCCAGCACCGGGCTGCCGCCCATCAGATCCACCACGGTGGCGACGGTCTGCTTACCGTCTTCGAGGGCGACCACCTCGCCGAAGCCGATGGTCTCCGCGACGGCGAGCACGTCGGCGACATCGCGGGCGACCACCTCCGCGAACCGCTCACCGGCGACCTCGGCGAGCAGGAAGTCCACCTGCGCCTCGAGTAGTCGTTTGGCGATCGCGCGCGGTTCGGTCATGACATCCACCCCTGTCGTCGGGCGCCCGCCGGGATGACGGACTTCAGTCGGTGCCCTCGCCGTGCAGTGACCTGCGAATGCGGTCGAGGCGCGCACGCGCGGCCTCCTCGCGCGCGGCGAATTGCTCGTCTGCGCTACGGCCCGCCAGGGTCTGGCGATCGAGTTCGCTCATGCCCTGCGCGGTGCCGAAACGTCGCTCGACCTTATCGCGAACCGTGTCGAAGGTGGGCACTCCCGAGGTCGTGTACCCGCTCGCCTCGGACGCCGGGAAACCCGGCGAGTTCGGGAAGTGCGGGCCGCCGACCTGGTCGGATACCGAGCTGGGCGGGTCGCCCACCGGACGGTAAGTGGTGCTGGTCACATCGCCGGGGCCATCGCCGCAGGGGATGGTCTCGTGTTCGGCGAGCCCTTCGTGCCCTTCCCGCTCTTCCCGACCGGGGCTATCCGTCACCCCGGCGAGCGCGGCCAGCACGGCATGGAAGGCGGGACGGTCGGCGAGAGCCGCGCGCAGGACGGCAGCCAGCTCGTCATCGGACAGGGCGGCCAACCCGGCGAGGATCTGGTCCTTTTCGCTCATGAAGCCAGGCTACGCACCGACAGGACACGCGACCGGTGGCGCGCTGCGCGACCGGATCCACCTGGTGGAATCCGCCGGAGCTCAGTCCTCGACGACGTCGACACCGCGCCAGAACGCGACGTGGTCCTTGATCTGCGCGGCGGCCTCTTTCGGCTGCGGGTAGTACCACGCCGCGTCCGGGTTCTCACTGCCGTCCACGCGCACCGTGTAGTAGGAGGCGGTGCCCTTCCACGGGCACACCGTATGCGTGTCGGTCGGGGTGAAGTACTCCGAGCGCACTGCGGCGGCCGGGAAGTAGTGGTTTCCCTCGACGACCACCGTGTCGTCGCTCTCGGCGAGCACGACGCCGTTCCATTCCGCTCGAACAGTCATGACAGCCTCCGCGATCGTGGACGGACCGGACCGATGTCCACGCTACTCTCGCGCCCCCGGCTCTCACCGCGCTCCGACGTAGTCCTCGCCGCCCACGTAGTAGGTGTGCCCCTCGGGAACCTCGGCATCGACGGCCCGCACGACGGTCGCGGCGAAATCCTCGACGGTGGGCAACGGGCCCGCGGTGCGACGGGCGGCGACGGCGTCCGGATCGCGGCGCTCCAGCAGGCGGATGATGATCGTGCCGTCGATCATGTCCCCGGACACCACCGTGAATCCCACGGCGTGCCGGGCGAATTCGGGAATCAGCGCGCGCAGGGCGTCCTCACCCGCCCGCTTGCTCGCCGCGATCGGCTCGTACCCGTCCGGCAGCGGACGGCCGGTGCCGTGGAAGTGCGCCTGATGGCTGGTGATGAAGACGATGCGGCCACCGGGCGCGAGCAGCGGCAGGGCGGCGGTCGCCAGATGGACCTGGGCATCACGATTGAGTCGCAGTGCGTAGCCGGGATCGGCGTCGCGTTCGAGGCCGCCGGACGCATTGAGAACGAGGGCGTCCAATCGGCCGTAGTCGCGTTCGAGCTCGCCCAGCATCCCGGTCACGGCCGCGCGGTCGGACAGATCAGCGCCGATCGTCGAGGCGCTTCCACCCGCGGCAACGATGTCGTCGGCCACCGCCTGCGCCCGTCTGGCCTTCTCCCGGTAGTTGACGACGACGTGCATTCCCGTCGCCGCCAGACCTTTGGCCGTCTCCGCGCCGATTCCCCGCGAGGCGCCGGTCACCAAGGCGACCCGCCGCGCCACTGTCTCCGAACCCGTCATCGCGCCACTCCCTCATCTCGCTGATGCTTCTGATTCAGAACCAAATATGGTGCTTCGAAATGAGAAGCGCAAACACCGACGCGGACAGCGGCTCCCCGAGCTCCCCCGCGCACACCCGCGTCCTGTCGGCGATCGATCTGCTCGGGCAGCGCTGGACGCTGCGCGTCATCTGGGAGCTGGCGCCGGGTCCCCTGGGCTTTCTGCAGCTGCGCCGCAGCATGGGCAACTGCTCGTCCAGCATGTTGTCGAATCGGCTGCAGCAGTTGCAGCAGGCGGGCTTGGTGCACAAACACGGGCCGAAAGGAGCCTATGAACTCACCATCTCGGGCCGCGAGCTCAGCGATGCGCTGCGACCGCTCTGGGAATGGTCCGCAACATGGTCCTGCGCGCACGACGTCGAGAGCGAAACCCTCCCCCGCGATTGAACCGGTGGCGGACGCGACGCCGGAGTTCGCGCCGGATTCACTGCGGGAGGACGTTCCGCCACAGCGCTACCGGAATGTTCTCGCTGAGCGATGAATGAGCGGCACCCCGGGGGTTCGGGCACCTCGCTGCCGGTCGCTGGGCACCGATGCCGACGAGGCGAGACAGCGCACAACAGTTGTCCGCGATGGCCGATGAGTTCGGCGGCAGAGACCCGTCCTATCCGGTGACTGCAGTGAGTCGAGAGGAGAAGCCGATGGTTGTCGTGGCCGGGCACATCATGGTCGATCCCGCGCGCCGGGAAGCGTATCTGGTCGGGTGCGTCCCGGTGGTGGAACAGGCGCGGCAAGCGCGCGGTTGCCTGGATTTCGCGATCAGCGCTGATCTGCTGGATTCCGGGCGGATCAATGTGTTCGAGCGGTGGGCGACGCGGGAGGACGTCGAGGCGTTTCGCGGAAGCGGACCCGAGGACGGGCAGAGTGCCGCGATACGCGAAGCGTCGGTCGCGGAATTCGATATCGCCGGGATTCGCTCGCTGACCTGAACGGATCGGCCGCGCAGAGTACGCGGACTCTGCGCGGCCGATCCGGCATCAGCCGCGCAGGACAGCGCCGACCGACGCACCGGCGGCGGCCACCGCGGCGTCGCGGGCGGCGCTGGCCTCGTCCTCGGTGAGGGTGCGGTCGGGGGCACGGAATCGCAGGGCGTAGGTGAGAGACTTGCGGCCCTCACCGGCCTGCTCACCCTCGTACACGTCGAACAGCGCGATGTCCTCGAGCAGGTCGCCGCTGCCGCCGCGCAGGGCGGCTTCCACAGCCGCGGCGGAAACGGACTTCTCGACGCTGACCGAGACGTCCTGCAGGACCGCGGGGAACGCCGAGACGATCGGCGCGGGCCGGGCCTCGGTCAGCGGCAGGGCATCGAGGTCGAGTTCGACCGCGCAGGTGCGGGCGGGCAGGCCCGCGCGCTCGAGGACCGCCGGGTGCAGTTCGCCCGCGTGCCCGACGACCGTGCCGTCGACCACGAGTTCGGCGCACCGGCCCGGATGCCACGGCAGATACGCGGCGGCGCGGCGCTCGATCACCACACCCGCGGCGTCGGCGACGGCGTCGACCAGGGCGAAGGCGTCGGCGGCCTCGACCTGCCTGCCCGGACCCCACGGGCCGCGCGGCTCCTGGCGTCCGGTGAGCACGGCGCCGACCCGCACGGGCTGTGCGGGCAGCGAGGCCAGCAGTTCACCGATCTGCTCGTCGGTGGGACGGCGGTCCACCGGCAGCGGTTCGACGGCCTTGGTCTCGCCGGTAGGCAGGGTGACCTGGCCGATGGCGTAGAGGGTCAGGTCACGCGCGCCGCGGGAAATATTGCGCTGGGCGATCTCGAGCAGGCCGGGCAACAGCGTGGTGGACAACTCGGCGCGCTCCACATCGAGCGGGTTGAGCACCCGGGTGGTGGCGCGGCGCGGATCGTCGGTGTCCAGACCCCACACGTCGAAGACGCCTGCGGCCAGGAAGACCGGCGCGGGCACCTCCACGCCGCCTGCGAAGGCCAGCGCGCGGCTCACGGCGCGACGGCGACGCTGTACGGCGGTCAGGCCGCGACCGGCGGGGGCGGTCGGCACGATCGAGGGGATCTGCTCGAGACCCTCCAGACGCAGCACCTCCTCGACCAGATCGGCGGGCTGGGCCAGGTCGGGACGCCAGCTCGGCGGGGTCACCACGAGCTGACCGTGCGCGGTCTCCTCGTCCACGGACACCTCGACGTGGCAACCGATCTGGGCCAGCCGGCGGGCCGCGGTGCCGCGCGGGTAGGTGACACCCGCGACACGGTCGGCCAGATCGATGTCCATCCGGATCGGCTCGGGCTCCGGGGTGGGCACCCGCACGTCGGAGAGCACGGATTCGACAGTGCCGCCGGTGATCTCGGCGAGCAGGGTGGCCGCGCGATCCAGCGCGGCGACGTTGAGCTCGGGATCGACGATGCGTTCATAGCGCTTGCCCGCCTCGGAGACCAGCTTGTGCCTGCGCGCGGTGCGGTAGATGAGCAGCGAGTTCCAGGTGGCCGCTTCCAGCAGCACGTCGGTGGTCTCGGCGCTCACCTCGGTGCTGGCGCCGCCCATCACGCCGGCCAGTGAGATCACGCCGGAGTCGTCGGCGATGACCACGTCCTCGTCGTCGAGGGTGCGCTCCACATCGTCGAGGGTGCGCAGCGTCTCGCCTCTGTTCGCGGTGCGCACCACCAGGCCGCCGCTCAGTCGCGCGGCGTCGAAGGCGTGCAGCGGCTGGCCGAGTTCGAGCATGACGTAGTTGGTCACGTCGACGGCCGGGGAGATCGGGCGCACCCCGGACAGCAGCAGCCTGCGCTGCAGCCACCACGGGCTGACCGCGGCCGGGTCGACGCCGGTGACCCGGCGCGCGGCGAAACGGGTGCAGCGCGAATCGGATTCGATGCGGATCGGCCAGGCCTGCGCCTCGTCCGCGGGCAGGGTCCGCACGGCCGGATCGAGATACTCCAGGTCCGAACCGCAGGTGATCTCGCGCGCCAGGCCGCGCACCGAGAAGCAGTAGCCGCGATCCGGGGTGATGTTCAGCTCGATGACGGTGTCGTCGAGGCCGAGCAGTTCGTTGGCGTCGGTACCCGGCTCGGCGGTGCCCGGCTCCAGCACCAGGATGCCGGAATGGTCCTTGCCGATACCGAGTTCGGCCACCGAGCAGATCATGCCGTTGGAGGTGTGACCGTAGGTCTTGCGCGAGGTGATCCGGAATCCGCCTGGCAGCACACCGCCGGGCAGCACCACGACGACCAGATCGCCCACCGCGAAGTTGGTCGCGCCGCAGATGATCTCCTGCGGTTCGACGTTGCCGACATCGACCCTGCAGAACCGGATCGGCTTCTTGAACTCGGTCAGCTCGGTGATCTCGAGAACACGGCCGACCACCAGCGGATGCTCGAGGTCACCGGTCACCGGCGCGAGCTTGTCGACCTCCTCGACCTCCAGCCCGACCCGGACGAACGCGGCATCCAGCTCCTCGGGCGTGACCGACCAGCCGGGGGTGGCGCGCTCGATGATCTCGGTCAGCCAGGACTGCGCTACTCGCACGTGACTTTTCGCTCTCTCGGTCGAAGGGGGAGGTCAGGACTGGATGCCGAAGGGCAGGGTGAACCGCACGTCGCCCTCGACGATGTCGCGCATGTCGGGGATACCGTTGCGGAACTGCAGGGTCCGCTCCAGACCCATGCCGAACGCGAAACCGCTGTACTCCTCGGGGTCGATGCCGCTGGCGATGAGCACCTTGGGGTTGACCATGCCGCAGCCGCCCCACTCGACCCAGCCCGCGCCGCCCTTCTTGTCCGGGAACCACACGTCGACCTCGGCCGAGGGCTCGGTGAAGGGGAAGTAGTTCGGCCGCATCCTGGTGCGGGTATCGGGGCCGAACAGGGCGCGCGCGAAGGCGTCCAGCGTGCCCCGCAGATGCGCCATGGTCAGGCCCTTGTCGATGGCCAGACCCTCCACCTGGGAGAACACCGGGGTGTGGGTGGCGTCGAGCTCGTCGGTGCGGAAGGTGCGGCCGGGGCAGACCACGTAGATGGGCAGCTCGCGGTCGAGCATGGAGCGCACCTGCACCGGGGAGGTGTGGGTGCGCAGCACCTGGCGCGAACCCTCCGGGGCGATGTGGAAGGTGTCCTGCATGGTCCGGGCCGGGTGGTCGGGCAGGAAGTTCAGCGCGTCGAAGTTGAAGTGCTCGGTCTCGACCTCGGGCCCCTCGGCGACCTCCCAGCCCATCGCGACGAACACGTCGGCGATTCGCTCGGAGATGACGGTGATCGGGTGGCGCGCGCCCACCGGGCGACGGCGGGCGGGCAGCGTCACATCGATGGCCTCGGCGACCAGCACGGCGGCGTCGCGCTCGGCGAGCAGCACCTCCCGGCGCGCCTCGAAGGCTTGAGAGACCCGGCCGCGGGCCACATTGACCCGCTTGCCCGCGTCCTTCTTCTCCTCCTTGGGCAGCGCGCCCAGCGCCCGCTGGGCCAGTGCCAACGGGGCCTTGCCGCCCAGGTAGTCGGTCTTGGCGACCGCGAGGGCGTCCAGATCGGCGGCCGCGGCGAACGCCTTCTCGGCCTCGGCCGCGGCGGCGGCCAGCGCCTCTTCGCTCAGATCCACGGTCGATCCCGCGGCATTGCGCTCGTCGGCGTTGCGCTCGACTCCGGTGCTGTCGTCGGCCACGATGGTTCGTCTCTCCCGTTGGGGTCGGTGCGGTGCGGGCCGAGGTCCGGCCCGGATTGCTGCTGGTGGAATCCTATGGGATCGCGTTCGGGCGATTCACCCGGATTACCGACGCGCCGTATCCGCGTCGCGGGCGCGGTGGTGCACACGGGCGCTCGCGTAGAGGCAGATCGCCGCGGCGGCGGCCAGGTTGAGGCTCTCGGCGCGGCCGTGGATGGGGATGCGGACGCGGTGGTCGGCGCGGGCCGCCACGGCCGGGTCCAGGCCGTGCGCCTCGTTGCCGAACAACCAGGCCACCGGGCCGGACAGGATCTCGTCGGCCTCGTCGAGGTCGATCTCACCGTCGGCGGCGGTGGCGAGCAGGGTGAGCCCGGCGTCCCGCACGGCGGTCAGGGTCTCGTCGACCTCGCGACCGCGCACGATCGGCACGTGGAACAGGCTGCCCGCGCTGGCGCGCACGCATTTGCCGTTGTGCGGGTCCACGGTGGGGCCGGCCAGCACCACGCCGTCGGCGCCGACCGCGTCGGCGACCCGGATCAGGGTGCCCGCGTTGCCCGGTTCGGCGATCTCGACGGGGACAGCCAGCAGACGCGGGTCGCGGCCGAGTACATCCGCGAGCGGTACATCGACCTGCTCGCAGACCGCGACCAGGCCGGGAGCGGTGACCGTCTCGCCGAGGTGCTCGGCGGCGCGATCATCGACCAGCGTAGTGCGCACGCCGGTGGCCGAGGCCGAGGCGACGAGTTCGTGCTCACGTCGGGCGGCGGCGGCCGAATAGAACAGCTCCCGCACTCGGCCGGTCCCGAGCGCGGCGGTCACGGCGTTGGCGCCTTCGGCGAGGAACAGACCGGTCTTGCGCCGGTGCGCGCCTCGATGGAGCTTGACAGCCGAAACGACTCGCGGATTGCGCCAGCTCGTCACCTCAACGTCCACGGCGGCCTACCGGAGTTCGACACGACGAAACGACCCGCGGAGTGCGCTCGGAAAGCGCGTCCGCGGGTCGTTTCGGAGAATATCCCGTGGTCAACAGGTTCGGCTCAGGCGGCCGGAGCGTTGACGTCCTGCGGGAGCGCGGCCTTCGCGACGGCCACCAGGCCGGCGAACGCCTCGGCGTCGGAGACGGCCAGCTCGGCCAGGATCTTGCGGTCCACCTCGACACCGGCGGCCTTCAGGCCCTGGATGAAGCGGTTGTAGGTGATGTCGTTCAGACGCGCCGCGGCGTTGATGCGCGCGATCCACAGCTTGCGGAAATCACCCTTGCGCGCCCGGCGGTCCCGGTAGGCGTAGGTGAGCGAGTGCAGCTGCTGTTCCTTGGCCTTGCGGTACAGCCGCGAGCGCTGGCCCCGGTAGCCCTTGGAGGCCTCGAGGATGGAACGGCGCTTCTTCTGAGCGTTGACGGCCCTTTTGACGCGTGCCACTGGTCAGTCCTTGATCGAATAGGGGGCGCGGTCGCGCCCGGATGTTGGTCGAGAGGATGGCGGTGAGCCGGTGGAGCTGGTTACCGGCCCAGCAGCTTCTTCACGCGACGGACATCGGCAGCCGCGACGACCTCGGTGCCGTCCAGACGACGAGTCCGGCGGGAGGACTTGTGCTCGAGCAGGTGGCGACGGTTCGCCTGCTGACGCAGCAGCTTGCCTTTACCGGACACCTTGAATCGCTTCGAGGCGCCGCTGTGGCTCTTCATCTTCGGCATGGATTCCTCTATCTGTCGTCCCGCGGGTCACCGGGTGACCCGCGGCATCTGAACGTATTACTGCGGACCGGCGGCTTGCTCGCCCTGATCCGCGGCCGGAGCGGCACCGGCCGGTGCGGCGCTCTGCTGGGGCCGGGTGGCCGCCTGCTGCTGCGCCTTCACACGCGTCTTCGCACCCTTGTGGGGAGCGAGAACCATCGTCATGTTGCGGCCGTCCTGCTTGGCCGAGGTCTCGACGAAACCCAGATCGGCGACGTCGCCGGCGAGCCGCTGCAGCAGCCGGTACCCGAGCTCGGGCCGGGACTGCTCGCGACCCCGGAACATGATCGTCACCTTGACCTTGGACCCGGCCTCCAAGAAGCGCATGACATGGCCCTTCTTGGTCTCGTAGTCGTGATCGTCGATCTTCGGCCGGAGCTTCTGCTCCTTGATGACGGTCTGCTGCTGGTTCTTCCGGGACTCGCGCGCTTTCTGCGCGGTCTCGTACTTGAACTTGCCGTAGTCCATGATCTTGCAGACCGGCGGACGGGCATCCGGGGCGACCTCGACGAGATCGAGATCAGCTTCCATTGCGACGCGTAGTGCATCTTCAACACGCACGATCCCAACCTGCTCGCCGCCAGGTCCGATGAGACGGACCTCGGGAACACGAATGCGATCGTTGATGCGGGTCTCAGTGCTGATGGGGCCTCCTAGGTCAAGCGGTGTCGTCACGACGACCGCAAGCAATGCAACCCCTGATTCAACACAAAAGCCCCGGTGCGGTATTTCACCGCCACGGGGCCCGAGTCGACCGATCGTCGATGCGGCACGAGGCTCGCAGCGACTCCCATGCATGGATCTCGCACGAGAAATCCGCCGTATCGGCGGATGACCGGACCGTTTCACCTGTGCGATCGAACCGAATCGTTCATTCGCCGGCAACGGTGGGAGTCGGGCTCCACTTGTCAGCCCCAGCGCAGCCGGGGCGGTCGTCGGCAGAAAGTCTAGCACTGTCACGGCCGCGCTCCGAATCGCCCGGAAACGACCGACCGAAAAGCCGTTGCGAGCGCGGGTCGCGGGACCCATGCTGCACGACATGCCGATCCCTTCCCGCGAACTCCTGCGCTGGCAGTTCGACCTGACCTGGGCGCTGACCGAGGTGCACCTGGACGCACTCACCGAGGACGACTTCCTCTGGCGACCGACTCCCCTGGTCTGGACGGTACACCGCGGCGAGGACGAGCGGTGGCGCCCGGACTGGGCAGACACCGAACCCGATCCGATCCCGGTCCCCACGATCGGCTGGGTCACCTGGCACATCGACTGGTGGTGGCACACTGCGCTCGATCACCTCGCCTGCCGCACCCCCACCCCGCGCGAGCAGTTCTTCTGGGCGGGCAGCGGTGCGGCCGCGCTCAACAGACTGCGCACCCTGCGTACCGAATGGGCGGCGGCGCTGGACAGGGTCACCGACGCCGATTTCGAGGCGACTTCGGCATATCCGTGGCCCGCCGAGGCCGGCTTGACCGTCGCGCATCTCGCGGGCTGGGTGAACGCCGAGCTGATGAAGAACACCGCCGAGATCGGCCAGCTCCGGATGTTGCGAGCGGCCTCGCTAGCCTGTCAGTCATGACTGACGAGCTCGACGACTCCCTCCGCGAGGCGGGCGATGTGCGTGAACTGGCCGAGATCCCCGCGGTCGAGGTGATCAGCCGCGCTGCCGTGATGCTGATGAGTTCGGCTGCGGAGAAACTCGGGCTGGCCGATGAGGATCCCGACAACAGCCCCCGCAAGGATCTGGACGAAGCGCGTCGGGTGATCACGGCGCTCGCGGGACTGGTGACCGCGTCGGTGGAGTATCTGGGGCCGCACGCGGGGCCGATTCGTGACGGGCTGCAAGCGCTGCAGCGCGCGTTCCGGGAGGCCTCGGCGCATCCGGATGAGCCGGGCAAGGGACCGGGCGAGAAGTACACCGGCCCCGTCTACTGAGATCGGACCGGCCGAACAGTGCGGGCCGGAGGCATCACGGCCGGTGAGCGGGGCGGCCTGGCAGCGGCCGCCCCGCCGGAGAAGTCACTACCCGGGCAGAGGCGCCGGCGGCGGGGTGACCGAGATCGAGGAGCCCGAGCTCAGCATGTTGGCCAGGGCGGTGAAAAGTGCGGTGAGACCGGAGCTTCCGGAGTCCATGGGGTGTTGGTTCCTTTCGTGACGAACGTGCTCAGGCAGGCGTGCCCGGGATGTAGTTGATCGCAGAGCCGCTGCCGAGGAATCCGAGAACGAGCTCGAGAATTCCGGCGATATCCACGCCCTCCATAGCTGAATTCCTTTCCTGTGCCCCGGCTTCGGCCACTAGGGTGGAGCTCCGTCGGGGCACCACCACGCCTCGGCGCCGGGGATCGTTTACCGCGACTGTCCGGAACCGTCCCGGACACGGTGACGCCGATCTTACACACGATTGTTTCACTTTCGCGGGTTTTGACGCTCGGGTAACTTCGCCGCTCCCCGAAGCGCTCGCGCTTCTCGCGCCAGACGCCCGGACCAGGACATACGACGGCCGGCACGCAGCAGCGCACCGGCCGTCGACGCGGAATCACCGGGCCACCCGGGAGGGATCAGCGCAAGGCGGCTGCCTTCCTGGCCGCGCGTTTGGCGGCGGCGTTCTCGGCGGGCACCTTCTTCGCGACCTTCGCCGGAGCGGCCGAGCTCTCCGCGGCCGCGCCGCTCTTGCTCGCAGGCGACTTCGGGGCGGGCCCCGATTTCGCCGCCGCCGACTTCGCGGCAGGTGCCTTCTTCCCCGCGGCGGCCTTCTTCGCCGGACGGGCCGCCGCACTCTTCGCCCGGCTCGCCTGCGGCGCGGCCGGGGCGAAGGTCGCCTGCGCCAGCACCTCCTCGAGGAACCGGCCGGTGTAGCTGGCCGGGGTCGCCGCGACGTCCTCGGGCGTGCCCTCGGCGACCACCGTGCCGCCGCCGGATCCGCCCTCCGGGCCCATGTCGATCACCCAGTCGGAGGTCTTGATGACATCGAGATTGTGCTCGATGACGACCACGGTGTTGCCCTTGTCGACCAGACCGTTGATGACCATCAGCAGCTTGCGGATGTCCTCGAAGTGCAGGCCGGTGGTGGGCTCGTCGAGGATGTAGATGGTGCGACCGGCCGAGCGCTTCTGCAGCTCGGCGGCCAGCTTGACGCGTTGGGCCTCACCGCCGGAGAGCGTGGGGGCGGGCTGGCCGAGGCGGACGTAGCCGAGCCCGACGTCGACGAGCGTCTCCAGGTAGCGATGGATCGAGGTGACCGGCTGGAAGAACTCGGCGGCCTCGTCGATCGGCATGTCGAGCACTTCGGCGATGGTCTTGCCCTTGTAGTGCACCTCGAGGGTTTCGCGGTTGTAGCGCGCGCCATGACAGACCTCACACGGGACGTACACATCCGGCAGGAAGTTCATCTCGATCTTGAGGGTGCCGTCGCCCGAGCAGGCTTCGCAACGCCCGCCCTTGACGTTGAAGGAGAACCGGCCGGGCTGGTAGCCGCGCACCTTGGCCTCGGTGGTCGCGGCGAAGAGCGTGCGGATCTTGTCGAACACGCCGGTGTAGGTGGCCGCGTTGGACCGCGGGGTGCGCCCGATCGGCGACTGGTCCACGCGCACCAGCTTGTCCAGGTGCTCGAGGCCGTTGACGCGGGTGTGCCTGCCGGGCACCTGACGCGCGCCGTTGAGCTTGTTGGCCAGCACGGTCGCCAGGATGTCGTTGACCAGGGTGGACTTGCCCGAGCCCGACACACCTGTCACCGAGGTGAGCACGCCCAGCGGGAAGGACACGTCGATGCCCTTCAGATTGTGCTCGGTGGCGCCGACGACGGTGAGCCTGCGTGAGGTGTCGACCGGGCGGCGCACCATCGGCACCTCGATGGCCTGCTGACCGGACAGGTAGGCGCCGGTCAGCGACTCGGTGTTGGTCAGCAACTCGGTATAGGGACCGCTGTGCACCACGCGGCCACCGTGCTCGCCCGCCAACGGGCCGATGTCGACCACCCAGTCCGAGGCGCGGATGGTGTCCTCGTCGTGTTCGACGACGATCAGGGTGTTGCCGAGATTCTTCAGCCGCGTCAACGTCTCGATGAGTCTGCGGTTGTCGCGCTGGTGCAGGCCGATGGAGGGTTCGTCGAGCACGTACAGCACGCCGACCAGGCCGGACCCGATCTGCGTGGCCAGCCGGATGCGCTGGGCCTCGCCACCGGAGAGCGTGGCCGCGGCGCGGGACAGCGACAGGTACTCCAGACCGACGTCGAGCAGGAAGCCCAGCCTCGCCTGCACCTCCTTGAGCACCTGACCGGCGATCGCGGTCTCGCGCTCCCCCAGCGTCAGGCCGTTGAGGAACTCCGAGCACGCGCCGATGGACATGTCACTGACCTCGGCGATGGACTTCTTCTCCGCGCCCGCGGCCAGGGTGACCGCGAGAATCTCCGGGCGCAACCGCGCACCCTGACAGACCGGGCAGGGCACATCGCGCATGTAACCCTCGTAGTGCTCCTTCATCTGCTCGGACTCGGTGTTGTCCATGCGCCGGTGCAGGAAGGGCATGACGCCTTCGAAGTCGGCGTAGTAGGAACGCTTGCGGCCGTAGCGGTTGGTGTAGGAGACGTGTACCTGATCGGAGCTGCCCTCGAGCACCGCCTTGCGCGCCTTGACCGGCAATTGACGCCACGGGGTGTCCATCGAGAAGCCGATCGCCTCGGCCAGGCCGGACAACAACCGGTTGAAGTACTCCGCGGTCTGACCGCGCGACCACGGCGCGATGGCCCCCTCGGCGAGGCTCAGGTCGGGGTCGGGAACCACCAGATCCGGGTCGACCTCCTTGCGGATGCCCAGGCCGGTGCAGTCCGGACACGCGCCGTAGGGCGAGTTGAAGGAGAACGACCGCGGCTCGAGATCCTCGATGTCGAGCGGATGGCCGTTGGGGCAGGCCAGCCGTTCGGAGAACCTGCGCTCGCGGTCGTGGGCGTGTTCGTCGCGATCGACGAAGTCGAGCACGACGATGCCGTCGGCCAGGCGCAGCGCGGTCTCGATGGAGTCGGTGAGGCGCTGCTTGGCGCTGGTCTTGACGGTGAGCCTGTCGACCACCACCTCGACGTCGTGCTTCTCCTGCTTCTTGAGCTTGGGCGGATCGGTCAGCGGATACACCACACCGTCGACCCGCACGCGGGAGTAGCCCTGGGTGTTGAGCTGGTCGAACAGGTCGACGAACTCGCCCTTGCGGGTGCGCACCACCGGCGCGAGCACCTGGAACTTGGTGCCTTCCGGCATGGCTAGCACCTGGTCGACGATCTGCTGCGGGGTCTGCTTGGCGATGAGCCCGCCGCAGACGGGGCAGTGCGGTGTGCCCGCGCGCGCGTACAGCAGGCGCAGGTAGTCGTAGACCTCGGTGATGGTGCCGACGGTGGAGCGCGGGTTGCGGTTGGTGGACTTCTGGTCGATGGACACCGCGGGCGAGAGACCCTCGATGAAGTCGACGTCCGGCTTGTCCATCTGACCGAGGAACTGGCGGGCATAGGCCGACAGCGACTCCACGTAGCGGCGCTGCCCCTCGGCGAAGATGGTGTCGAAGGCCAGGCTCGATTTGCCCGAGCCGGACAGACCGGTGAACACGATCAGACTGTCGCGGGGCAGATCGAGGTCGACCCCTTTCAGGTTGTGCTCCCGAGCTCCGCGCACAGTGAGGCGATCGGCCACCAGGTGAGTCCCTTCTCGATCAGGTACAGCGAACGAACAGACATGACCCCCGTTCGCCATGCTAGGCGCGCCCACCGACAAGTTCCCCGGATCGACGGCCCACGTCACATCCGCCGCGGGCCTCCCGCCCGGCGCGGTGCGCCCGGACGGTGAGCGAGATACGGTGAGCCGGTGGCTTATTCGTCCGGATCAGCGTCCGGCCAGTCGGGATCGGAACAGTCGGCACCGGGAAAGACAGCGCAAGGACGTGTACTCGAGGTGTTCCTGGTCGACGACCACGAGATCGTCCGGCGCGGCCTGATCGACCTGCTCGACAACGACCCGGATCTGCGGGTGACCGGCGAGGCCGGTGACGTGGCGGGCGCCCGCACCGGCATCCGCGCGGCCCGCCCGGACGTGGCAGTGCTCGACGTGCGTCTGCCCGACGGCAACGGCATCGAACTGTGCCGTGACCTGCTCGCCGAGGTCGAGGGGCTGCGCTGCCTGATCCTGACCTCCTACACCGACGAGCACGCCATGCTCGACGCGATCATGGCGGGCGCCAGCGGCTATGTGGTCAAGAACATCAAGGGTATGGAACTCGCCGAGGCGATCAAGGCGGTCGGCGCGGGACGCTCGCTGCTGGACAACCGGGCCGCCGAAGCGCTCAAGGCACGCCTGCGCAACGACACCGGACCGCTGGCCGGACTCACCGATCAGGAGCGCAGACTGCTGGCCCTGCTCGGCGAGGGCCTGACCAACCGGCAGATCGCCGCGCGCATGTTCCTCGCGGAGAAGACGGTGAAGAACTACGTGTCGCGGTTGCTGGCCAAGCTCGGCATGGAACGGCGCACCCAAGCGGCTGTGCTGGCGTCCAAGCTGCGCGACCGGTGAGCCCCGCCCCGTTTCTCAGGCAGGCAGCACGATGGTCAGATCGCCGTCGTAGCGGCGGTACAGCAGCCGTCCGCGCCGGGTGCGCACATCGGTGAAGAACAGCAGTGCCAGCCCGCGCCTGCACAGCAACTCGACCGCCTCGGATTCGGTCAGCACCGGCGCGGCCTCGGACCGCACATGGAGCGGGACCGGATCGAGCACGTCCTGATCGCGCTCGCCCTGGTGATCGGCGAGGCGGCTGGTGGTGCGCTGTCTGGTCAAGCTCACCCCGACCGGCTCGTTCCAGCAGACGATCGCGTCCTCGCCGGTGTCGGAATCGGTGAACAGGTGGGCGTCGTAATCCATCGCGTCCATCACCGCGGTGGCCTCGGCGGGCGTGCCGATCAGCAAGCTGCAGTGTTTGCGGCGCACGATCGGCCGCGTGGGGGTCACCTCGGCCAGCGGCGGGCGAGCGGGATCGGGCCAGTCGCGACCACGCCGGGCGGCCAGGCGGGTCAACTGACGGTCCAACCGCTCCACGGCGAAGGTCACCGCGAATCCGCGCGGCCCGGTGACCTGCACCCGGGCCGGGGTGTGCGGCAGGCGGACGTTCGCCTGAACCACATTCGGGCGATCCCGGTCGTCGGCGCCCAGTGGCGCGGGGGCGGTGATGCGTACGCGGGCGGGGACGTCGAGATGGTGGCGGCGCAGTACCCGGCCGATCGCGCGCACCGCGCGGGTCACGTCCGCGGGCGCGACATCGCCGCGCGTGGTGACCGCCAATTCCGGATCGGCCGCACTGGACCAATGCTCGGACAACGACAGCGCTCCGGTAGCACCCATGTGACACCCCTGCTCTCTCAGCACCCGGTGGACCAGTCTCCCGGCCGCGGTGGCGGGGCGCACAGGGCCGAAAGTCCCCGATGCGCGGACTAGAATTGCCGAGCGCGGCGGTTGCGCGCCGAGGGGACGGGAAAATCATGATCGATCGGGGCGAGGACCGATACTCGGTGCGCGACAGCACTTCTCGGGCTCGCCTGCGCGAACTGCTCGCCGAGGTCGAGAACCGGGTGGAGCGGATCATCGATTCCCGAGACCGCATGGACGGGCTCGTGGACGCCATGCTCACCGTCACCTCCGGGCTCGATCTGGACGAGACGCTGCGCGCCATCGTCCGCACCGCCATCAGCCTGGTCGACGCCCGTTACGGCGGCCTGGCAGTGCGCGACCGCGACGAGCAGGTGACCCAGTTCATCGAGGGTGGCGTGGACGAGGAGGTGCGCGAACGGATCGGCAGACTGCCCGCGGGCCATGGCGTGCTCGGGGCGGTGTTCCGCCGGGTCGATCCGCTGCGCATCGACGAACTGGCCGCCCACCCGGAGTCGGTCGGTTTCCCGGCGGGGCATCCGCCCATGAGCTCGTTCCTCGGGGTGCCGATCCGCATCCGCGACGAGGCGTTCGGCAGTCTCTATCTGACCGACAAAGCGTGCGGGGCGGCGTTCACCGACGACGACGTGGCCCTGGTCCAGGCGCTGGCCGCGGCGGCGGGCATCGCGGTCGACAATGCCCGCCACTACGAGTCGGCCAGAACTCGGCACGCCTGGATCGAGGCCACCCGGGACACGGCGACCGACTTCCTGGCAGGGACCGACGCCGACGAGGTGCTCACCCACGTGGTCGAGCACGTGGGCGCGCTGACCGGTTCCCAGCGGTGCTTCCTGGCCTGCGTGCCCGACGGCCCGATCGCGCCCGGCGAGCCGACCGATCTTGTGATCATCTGCTGGTCGGGGGCGGGCGAGGGACATGCGGGCACCGTCATCCCGGCCGAGGGCACCGTCCTCGGCGACGCCCTCGAACGCCGAGGGCCGCTGCGGTACGAGGAGTCCGCCGACCGCGACTTCGGCGTGCCGTTGCCCGACGCGGGCCCGGCCCTCGTGGTGCCGCTGAGCACCCCGGACGAGACGCTGGGTGTGCTCGTCGCCGTGCGGTCCGCCGATTCGCCGCACTACCCCGACGAATTGGTCGAACTGACCACCGCCTTCACCGATCAGGCGGCGATGGCGATGCAGCTGGCCGACGCGCAGCGCCGGATGCGCGAACTCGATGTGCTCGCCGACCGGGACCGCATCGCCCGCGATCTGCACGACCATGTGATCCAGCGCTTGTTCGCCATCGGGCTGACCTTGCAGGGCGCGATGCCGAAGGTGGACGTGCCCGAGGTGCGCAACCGTCTCTCGGCGGTGGTCAACGAACTGCAGGAAGTCGTGCAGGAGATCCGGGGCGCGGTGTTCGACCTGCACAGCACCGACGACGGCGAGGGGCTGGCGCAGCGGCTCGAAGACGTGGTCCGCAGGCAGACCGACGATTCGGCGCTGCGGTCCACGGTGCGGATGAACGGCCCGCTGTCGGTGGTCGACGGCGAGCTCGCCGATCACGCCGAGGCGGTCGTGCGTGAGGCGGTCAGCAATGCCGTGCGGCACTCGGGCGCGGACACGCTCACCGTGGAGATCAGCGTGGACGACGAACTGACCATCGTGGTCAGCGACAACGGCTGGGGCGTGCCCAAGCGGGTCGCGCGCAGCGGCCTGCGCAACCTCGAGCAGCGGGCGCAGCAGGCGGGCGGCCGGTTCGACGTGCGCCCGGCTCGGGAACCGGGCGCCGGCGGACTGCCGGGCGCGCTGTTGCGCTGGTCGGTGCCACTGCCCGCGCAGGAGAAGAGCGCGGGCGAGTAGGACGGCTCAGGCCGGTCCCAGCACCACCATGGAATTGTGACCGCCCATGCCGAGCGCGGACTTCACCGTGATGCCGCCCTCGAACGGCTGTACGCCGTCGAGCAGCCGCGGGTGCGCGGTCGCGACGACCGGCGCGGCAGGCACCACCCCGCGCTCGTAGGCCAGCGCCGCGACGGCGATCTCCACGCCCGCGGCCGCGCCCTGGCTGTGGCCGGTGAGCGGTTTGAGCGCGTACGCCCACGGGCGGTCGTCGAATACCGCCGCCATCAGATGGCGTTCGGCAGCATCGCACTGCTCGGTACCGGTGCCGTGCGCGTTGAAGTAGGCGACCTCGCGCGGGTGCACACCCGCCTGCGCCAGTGCGGTGCGCACGCAGTCGACGATGTGCGCGTGTGTGGGTTCGATGGACACCACGTGGTGGGCGTCGCTGGTCATCGCGCCGCCCAGCACCGTCGCATACGGCCTGCCCCGGTCGCGGCTGAGGACGAACGCCGCCGACGCCTCGCCGAAGCCGAAGCCGCGGCTGCCTTCCTGGAACGGACGGCAGGCGGTGAGCGGATCGGCGTCCGCGACGGCGGCGCCCAACCGGACGAAATGCTCGACCATGTCCGGGGTGCAGGACATGTCCGAGGTCACCACGACGACGTCGTCGGCGATTCCCGCATCCAGCCACAGCCGCGCGCAGATCATGGCGGCATTGCCCGAACTGCAAGCCGCGGAGACGTTCATCGAGGGGCCGTGGAAGCCGAATTCGCGCGTCACCATCGCGATCGGCGTGGACGGCAGCAAGGTGAGGTAATCGCGCGATTCCCGGTGACCGCCGTCGACGATGTAGAAATCGCGCCAGTTGCGGACGTCGCCGAGCACGATCGCATGGATGACACCGACGGTCCGGCCGGGTTCCCAGCCACGGTCGACAGCGTCGGCGACCGCCTCACGCACCGAAGCCTGGACCGCGCGCGCATAGCGGTGTTCACCGACCTCCGGATCACCTCCCTCCGGGACGAGCGCGATCCAAGCGTGTTCGTCGCGCCCCGCCCCGTATCCGGGATGCAGCGCGGCGGCCGATTTCCCGCTGATCAGCCCGCGCCACAGCGCCTCGACGCCCCATCCGTATCCGGTGACCGCGCCGATCCCGGCGATTCTCATGTCGTGTCGCGGTCTCGATCCGACGTCCGGCATACCCGCTCCTGCCCTGTCCCGGCCACCCCTGCGGCCCGGAACCCCACCTTTCCACGGCCCGTGCCCTGGTGTAATGATCATGCTCGGGGTGATCGCGAAATTCCGCGCCAGAATGTGAGCTGGACAACAGCGGTGGCGGTGTGGTCTTTTTCAGCCATAGTCAGGTCTACGATCGGGGGTCGACGAGGTGGGTGAGGAGCTTACGAACGACGCGGTCGACGCCGAGCAGCTCGCCCAGCGTTATCGGGCGCTGATCGAGCACACACCGGACGGGATCTGCGTGCACGAGCACGGGATCGTCGTCTACGTCAACCATGCCGCGGTGCGGCTCGTCGGCGCGCACGACGCGAGCGACGTCGTCGGTCAACCGCTCACCCGGTTCGTCGACCGCAGATTCGTGCCCGCGATGCTGCATCGCATCAGCAGACTGACCACAGCGGGCGCGGCCTCGGCGCCCACCGAGATGGAACTGCGACGCCTGGACGGCAGCACCGTTCCCGTCGAGACCGTCTCGGTGCTCACCCCGTGGTACGACCACTACGCCTACCAGGTCGTCATCCATGATCTGAGCGCGCAACGCGCCGCCGAGGACGCGCAGCGCCGCGCCGAACAGCACTTCACCGCCGTGGTCTCGCAGTTGGAGGAAGGCGTGGTGGTGATCGCGCGCGGCGGCGTGATCGAATCGGCCAATCCCGCCGCGCTGCGCATCTTCGGCGCGGTGGAGCACGCCGACGACCTGATCGGCCGCGCCATCGAAGACCTGCCATTGGTACTGCTCGACGCCAACAGCAAACCTCTGCCGGTGACCGAGCATCCGATGGCCCGCACGCTGGCCACCGGCGAACCGTTCACCGGCTACATCTTCGGCGTCGACCGGCGCGACGGGCAGCGGCGCTGGCTCTCCGGCAGCAGCAGGCTGCTCAATCCCGGCGACCGATATTCCTCGGCGGTCTCGTCGTTCTCCGACATCACCGAGTTCCGGGCCAGCCGTCGCCAGCTCGAGTACCAGGCCACCCACGACTCGCTGACCGGGCTGGCGAACCGCGCGCTGATCCTCTCGCAACTGGCGGGCGCTCTCGCCGCCACCAGCGACGATCTCCCGGTGACCATGGTGCTGTTCATCGACCTCGACGAATTCAAGTCGATCAACGACTCGCTCGGCCACGCCACCGGCGACACCGTGCTGCAGATCGTGGCCCAACGGCTGCAGCGCGCGCTGCGCGGCGGCGATCTGATCGGCAGGCTCGGCGGCGACGAATTCCTGGTGTTGCTGTCCGCCGATCCGGCCCGGGTCGACATGGACGACATCATCGAACGGTTGCGCGCCGCGATGGCCGAGCCGATCATCGCCAACGGGCACCGCATCGAGGTACGCGCCTCCGTCGGCGGCACCGCCCTGGCGCCCGGCGACCCACGCACCCCGGAAGCGGTACTGCACGACGCCGACGTGGCCATGTACCGGGCCAAGCCGCCGGGTCGTCGAGACCGTTTCGGCACCGGCCACCACCGCGGCATCGACTCCTCGCACGTGGGCTGACACCGCGTTCACCCGGGCACCACTACTCGGGGCCTCGGGTGACAGCGACTGCGGCGAACTCCCAGTAGACTCGACAGCTCTGTTTTCCGCCGTGCGCGTATGCCTCCGCGCACGGTATCCCCACGCGGCGCTTCCCCAGCGGACAGCGGCATCGAGAAGGAGTTCACAGTGCCCGACCGCCTCCCCTTGGCCCGCGACACGACCGACGCCGCTGCCGAGCGTGACCGCGAGATCGCCCGCGAGCAGGAATACCTGACGATGCTCTACGACCGGCTCGACGGGATGCGCGCCTACACCCAGAACCGGTTGCGCACCGTTCTGCTGGAGAACAGCGGGGCCCCGCAAGCCCGCAGCGAACGGGAATCGTTCACCCAGCTCTACACCGAGGAACTCGCCAAGTTCGACGCCGCCGAGCACGGTCTGTGCTTCGGCCGCATCGACTTGGCGGCCGAGAGCGAGGAACCCCGATATATCGGCAGGCTGGGCATTCTCGATGAACGCGACGACTACGCCACCCTGCTGCTGGACTGGCGCGCGCCGATGGCCCGCCCGTTCTACCTGGCCACCACCGCCGCTCCGGACGGGGTGACCCGGCGCAGGCACATCCGCACCCGCAACCGCTCGGTCACCACGATCACCGACGAGTATCTCGACCTCGACGCCGCCGAGCGCGCGGGCATGGTCGCCGCCGGGGGCGGCGTCGGCAGCGAGAGCGCGCTGCTGGCCGCCCTCGACGCCGCACGCACCGGGCACATGACCGACATCGTCGAGACCATCCAGAGCCAGCAGGACGCGATCATCCGCTCCGAGCACAAGAGCGTGCTGGTCGTCCAGGGCGGGCCCGGCACCGGCAAGACCGCTGTCGCCCTGCACCGCGCCGCCTACCTGCTCTACAACTTCCGCCAGCAACTGGCCAAGTCCGGCGTGCTGATCGTCGGCCCGAACGCCACCTTCCTGGACTACATCGGCCAGGTGTTGCCCTCGCTCGGTGAGACCGGCGTGCTGCTGTCCACCATCGGCGACCTGTATCCGGGAGTGAAGGCGACCAGGGCGGACACCCTGCGCGCGGGCGAGATCAAGGGTTCGCTGCGCATTCTCGAGGTGCTCAAACAGGCCGTGCGCGAACGCCAGGAGGTGCCCGCCCAGCCGATCACGCTGTCCTTCGACGGCTACCCGGTGACGCTGGACAAGAAGATCGCCACCAGGGCTCGGGGCCGGGCGCGGTCCTCGCGCCGCCCGCACAATCTCGCCCGACCGGTGTTCGCCACTTCCGTCATCGACGCACTCACCGAGCAGCTGGCGCAGACCATGGGCGCGGACCTGTCCGGTGGGCCGAGTCTGCTCAGCCGCGCCGACCTGGCCGAAATCCGCGACGAGATGAAGTCCGATCCCGTGGTGCAGGCCGCCATCGGGCGGCTGTGGCCGCTGCTGACCCCGCAGCAGGTCCTCGCCGACCTGCTCGCCGACCCGGACCGCCTCGACAGGGCGGCCCGCTCGCTGGAACCGGAGGAACGCGCCGAACTGCTTCGTCCGGACACCGGTGAATTCAGCGCCGCCGACGCTCCGCTGCTCGACGAACTGGCCGAACTCCTCGGTGTGGACGACGCCGAGGAGCGGGAACGCGCCCGGCGGCGCTGGCGATCCAAGATCGCCGAAGCGCAGGACGCCCTCGACATTCTCACCGGTTCCGCGCCGCAGGACCTCGAAGACGATCTCGATCCGGAGATCCTGATGGCCTACGACCTGATCGACGCCGCCCAGCTGGCCGAACGTCAGGATGTGCGGGCCACGCTGACCGCCGCCGAACGCGCGGCCGGGGATCGCACCTGGACCTACGGGCACGTCATCGTCGACGAGGCGCAGGAACTCTCGGAGATGGCCTGGCGGATGGTCATGCGTCGCATCCCGAACCGGTGGATGACGGTGGTCGGCGATGTCGCCCAGACCGGCGATCCGGCGGGCGCCTCGTCCTGGCGGGAAGTGCTGGAACCGTATGTCGCCCAGCGCTGGAAGCTGACCGAACTGACCGTCAACTACCGCACTCCCTCGGAGATCATGTCCGTCGCCGCCGACGTACTCGCCGCCATCGATCCGGGGGCGAGCGCGCCGCGGTCGGTGCGCGAATCCGGGCACCCGCCGGTGGCGCACCGAGTCGGGCGTGACGAGCTGGCCGGCCGGGTCGCCGCCGTGGTGACCGAACGGCGGGGACCGGGCACTGCCTCGGTGATCGCGCCCGCCGACCTGATTGCCGAGCTGGCGGAACTGGAAGGCGAATCGGTGCGGGTGCTGACGGTGCAGCAGGTCAAGGGTCTGGAGTTCGACGACGTGGTGCTGGTGGAACCCGCGGGCCTGATCGAGGAGTCCCCGCGTGGGCTCAACGATCTGTACGTGGCGCTGACGCGCGCCACCCAGCGGTTGATCGTCGTGCACTGCGCGGACCTTCCCGAGGTGCTCGCCGCGCTCGCCTGACCCGACACACACGAACTCCGCACCCCGGAACACGCCGGGATGCGGAGTTCGCAGGGACCGATCTAGCGCACGGTGTGCACGATCAGCACGTCCGAGCGCGACTTGCGCGCGACATCGGAGGGCACCGAACCCAGCAGACGCCCGGCCAAGGTGTTCAAGCCCCGGTTGCCGACGACCAGCAGGTCCGCGTCGGTCTCCTTGATCAGCGCGAGCAGCGACTCGACGGGCTCGCCCACGATCGGGCGCTCGACGATGTCCTCGGCGCCCGCGGCAGCGGCCTTGTCCCGGGCGATGCGCAGGATCTCGGTGGTCGGAGCCGACCCGCGGACCTGGTAGGCCTCGTCCTTGAGCACATCGGCGGCCGCGGCGATCTCCCGGTCGTCGGTCGGGTAGTAGGCGCAGGCCACGATGAGGGTGGCTCCGGCGTCGGCCGCCAGCGCGGCGGCCTTCTCGACTGCCACGTACGACGAGTCCGAGCCATCGGTACCGACGACAATGGTCCGGTAGGCGGTCATTTCTCCTCCAACTATGCGGGTCGGGTGCCTACGCTCAGCACTCCCGGCATGTCGGGCTCCGGCGCGGCGACTGGATCGACGATAGCCCCTCCGGGTGCGAAAACCGCATAATTCGCAACACATCACACTTCGCCATGTCATCCCGGCACCGATTCCGGACCGGCCGCGATTGGGCCCGGCCCCGACCCACCAGGGCGGATGAGAATTCTCCGGCGCACATCCTGTGAACAGTCACAACGATTCCGAAGAGGCTTGGCACGCTGGGATATTGATCACAACGAGGTGAATCGCCACGCTCGTCGAACTCGGCCCCGTCCCGACGCGCGACGCGGCCGTTGACCAGTCCTGTTACCCGGACCACAGCAGATCTCGCCGAAATACGAATGCAGCCGTCATCGGTGTCGGGATGCCGCCGAAAATCTGCTGCCGGAATTACCGGGCGGCATGCCGAACGGCGTCGGGCACAAATCGACCGGATCCCGCCGCGGAATGTCGCGCATACTCCGAGGGCGACATTCCGATCTCCGCGGCGAACTCCCGGGAGAAATGTGCCTGGTCGAAATAACCGAGTTCCACCGCCAGCGCGGCCAAATCCGTGATATCGCCGCGCGCGAGCAGATCCGCTCCGTCCTGCAGTCGATGGCGGCGCAGCACCCACTTCGGGCTCGCGCCCACGTATCGGGCGAACATGCGCTGCAGGGTGCGGATCGACACCCCGAATCGCTCGGTCACCTGGTCCACCCGGGTCAGCTCGCGATCGTGCTCCATCGCCTCGACGATGCGCAGCACCAGGCGATACACCTCGTCCGGCTCACCCGCCCTGGCCGCCAGCCACTGCTCCACCAGTGCGCGACGCGATCGATCGTCGTCTTCGGCGAGTACCCGTTCGCCGAAGTCTTCCGAGTCCGGGAAGACCTCGCGCAGTTCGACACTGCGATCGCGGAGCGCACCGACATCCGAGCCGGTATACGCGCCGAAACCGCCCGGGCGAAAGCGCACACCGAATACTCTTCCCGCACCGGTCAATTCGCGCGTATAGCGGGTGGTGACCACACCGTTGACGAAGGCGCCCGTGCGAGTCGCGCTGCGTTCGAAGGTCATGTTCACACATGGGAACGGCAGCACTTCGGCGCGATATGCGGGCCGGTCGCGCAGGTCCCAGTCCACCAGCCAGTACCAGTGCACGAAGCGGCCCACCGACGGTCCGGGCCGCAGCCGGCGCAGGCTGCGATGCCGGGACTGCTCACGCGGATGCAGGATGCCTTTCTCCCCCGGGTCAGCCTCCATGGCGCGCTCCGCCGGATTGTCGCCTTCTTACAAGCTCGCCGCGCCGCGGGTCGGCAGACTCGAAGCCATGACAGCGAAGGTGAATCCGATCCCCGACGGCTACCACTCGATCACGTGCTTCCTGGCGGTCGCCGACGGCAACGCGGCGATCGACTTCTACTCCGAGGTGTTCGGAGCCGAAGTGCTCAGCCGCAACGACCTGCCCGACGGCAGCCCCGCGCATGCCGAACTGCGTATCGGCGATTCCACCGTCCAGGTCGGCCTTCCGGTGCCCGAGCACGGCGTGCTCGCCCCCAACGGCGAATGGGTGCACACCTCGATCGTGCACTACTGCCCCGATGTCGACGCGGTGATCCGGCGGGCCACCGAACACGGCGCCCGCGGCGTGGAAGAACCGCAGACGTTCGTCACCGGAGATCGCTTCGCGGTGGTTCTCGACCCGTTCGGGCACCGCTGGGTGGTGATGACCCGGGTGGAGGACGTCTCCCGCGAGGAAGGCGAGCGCCGCGTGAACGAGTGGCTGGCCACCCAGTCCTGATCGACCGGAAGAAACTGCGACGCGGCACGGCGCGGGCACGGCTCAGCTCAACCCCGCGGCATCCATGCCGCGCAGTTCCTTCTTCAGATCCGCGATCTCGTCACGCAACCGACCGGCCAGCTCGAACTGCAACTCCCGCGCGGCATTCATCATCTGATCGGTGAGCTGAGCGACCAGATCGGCCAATTCGGCGCGCGGCATCGTCTTCACGTCGCGGTCCTCGAGCACACCCGCGCTCATCGCCCGGCCGGGCTCGCCCTGCGCACGGCGACCCCGGCTGGCGTTGCGGCCCGAGCCGCCGATCTCCACCTCGGTCTCCTCGGCCTCGCGATAGACCTGATCGAGGATGTCGGCGATCTTCTTGCGCAGCGGCTGCGGGTCGATCCCCATCTCCTCGTTGTAGGCGATCTGCTTGGCCCGGCGCCGCTCGGTCTCCTCGATCGCGTGCTGCATGGAGTCGGTGATCTTGTCGGCGTACATGTGCACCTCGCCGGAGACGTTGCGCGCCGCACGGCCGATGGTCTGGATCAAGCTGGTGCTGCTGCGCAGAAAGCCTTCCTTGTCGGCGTCGAGAATCGCCACCAGGGAGACCTCGGGCAGGTCCAGCCCCTCACGCAGCAGGTTGATGCCGACCAGCACGTCGTATTCACCCAGCCGCAGTTGCCGCAGCAGCTCCACCCGGCGCAGGGTGTCGATCTCGGAGTGCAGGTAGCGCACCCGCACGCCGAGACCGAGCAGATAGTCGGTGAGATCCTCGGCCATCTTCTTGGTCAATGTCGTGACCAGCACCCGCTCGTCGCGGTCGGTGCGCAGCCGGATCTCGTGCAGCAGGTCGTCGATCTGGCCGTTGGTCGGCTTGACCACCACCAGCGGATCCACCAGACCGGTCGGGCGGATGACCTGCTCGACCACCTCGCCGCCGGTCTGCCCCAGTTCGTAGGGCCCGGGAGTGGCGGACAGATAGACCACCTGACCGATCCGCTCGGCGAACTCCTCCCAGGTGAGCGGGCGATTGTCCACGGCGGATGGCAGACGGAAGCCGTACTCGACCAGATTGCGCTTGCGCGACATGTCGCCTTCGTACATGCCGCCGATCTGCGGGACGGTCACGTGCGACTCGTCGATGACGAGCAGGAAATCCTCCGGGAAGTAGTCCAGCAGCGTCGCGGGCGCGGACCCGGCCGGGCGGCCGTCGATGTGGCGGGAGTAGTTCTCGATACCGGAGCAGAAGCCGACCTGGCGGATCATCTCCAGGTCGTACTGGGTGCGCATACGCAGGCGTTGGGCCTCGAGCAGCTTGCCCTGCCGTTCCAGTTCGGCCAGCCGCTGTTCGAGTTCGGCCTCGATGTCGGCCACCGCACGTTCCATCCGGTCGGGGCCCGCCACGTAGTGCGTGGCCGGGAAGATGCGCACGGTGTCCACCTGACGCACCACGTCGCCGGTCAGCGGGTGCAGGTAGTACAGCGCTTCGATCTCGTCGCCGAAGAACTCGATGCGCACGGCGAGTTCCTCATAGGACGGGATGATCTCGACGGTGTCGCCGCGTACCCGGAACGATCCGCGGGTGAACGACAGGTCGTTGCGGGTGTACTGGACGTCCACCAGCAGCCGCAGCAGCGCGTCGCGATCGACCTCGGAGCCGACCTCGAGGGCCACCGACCTGTCCAGGTACGACTGCGGGGTGCCGAGGCCGTAGATACACGACACCGAGGCGACCACCACCACGTCGCGCCGGGACAGCAGACTCGAGGTGGCGGCGTGACGCAACCGCTCCACGTCGTCGTTGATCGAACTGTCCTTCTCGATATAGGTGTCGGTCTGGGCGATGTAGGCCTCGGGTTGGTAGTAGTCGTAGTAGGAGACGAAGTACTCGACCGCGTTGTGCGGAAGCATCTCGCGCAGCTCGTTGGCCAGCTGGGCGGCCAGGGTCTTGTTCGGTGCCATCACCAGCGTGGGGCGTTGCAGTCGTTCGATCAGCCACGCGGTGGTCGCCGACTTTCCGGTGCCGGTGGCGCCGAGCAGCACCACGTCCTTCTCACCGGCGCGGACGCGCCGCTCGAGTTCGGCGATGGCGGCGGGCTGGTCACCGGCCGGCTTGTGCTCGCTGACCACCTCGAAGTGGCCCTCGACACGCTCGATGGAGCCGACCGGGCGGAACTCCGAGTGCGCGAGAGGCGTGCTCTCGTCCTCGGCGGGGATCTCGGTAGCGAAAGCCATGACACCAGCGTAATTGCGGGGACCGACAGAATCCCTGGAGCGGGCCGGACTCCCCTCCGGCCCGGCCCGGCTCACCGCCCGGTCCACCGGTGAGGATCCGGATCGGAACACGCGCTCGGGCCGCACCAGGATAGGCCATCAGCTACCATTCAGCAACATATTCGCCGGTCGACTATCCGGACCGGGCGGTACGGCAACCTCCCCCTACCGGTCGGTCGGACGCATCGTCACGTCGGCACCGGTAGATTTCGATCCATGACGCAGGCACCCGTGCACGTGCACCGGCCCAAGGTCGAGCACTTCGATGTGGCGAACAAGACCAACACCGACCCGAAGGGTTTCGTCCGCACGGTCGAGCGTTACCAGGTGGAACCGTGGGGGCTGTACATGGCGCGACACTCCGATCACCCCGAGTTCCACTACCTGCAGTCCTGGCTGCTGCCGCGACTGTCGTTGCGCGTCACCGTCTTCGATTTCACCCCGGCATGTCCCCGCGATCAGGATTTCTACCTCGACCTCGGCGTCTTCGCCCAGGTCGAGCCGGACCTGTGGCGTTCGGTGGACCACTATCTCGACATCGTCGTACGAACCGGACGCGAGACCGAACTGCTCGACGTGGACGAGCTTCTTGCCGCGCACGCCACCGGTTTGCTGACCGCCGCCGAGGCCCAGGCCGCCGTGGAGAACGCGACTCGCACGATCGACGGAATCGCCGCGCACGGATACTCGCTGGAACGGTGGCTCGACTCGCTCGGCGTCACACTCACCTGGCGCTGAACAGACCGGAAAACACGTATGGCCCGGCGGAGATCCGCCGGGCCATACGCACGGATTCGAGTGCGGATCAGCCCGCCGACAGGCTCGGGAGCAATCCGCCGAGGCCGCCGCCACAGGACGCGCTGCCGGTGAATCCGCCGGATCCCTCGGCGACCTGGACGGTCACCGAGTCGCTGATCAGCAGCTGCCTGGCCTCCAGCCGGTGCGAACCGGCGGTGGTCGGCTTCCACTTGATGGTGACCTTGTCGCTGAGGATCGAGGGCTTGACCGGGCTGCCCGGGATCGCCACACCGTTGTCGGTGAATTTGACCTCGGTCAGCCGGTCGATGTCGACCCGCGCGGTCAGGGTGTAGGAGCAGTCGACCTTGTGGTTCTCGCCGGACACGGAGAGATCGCCGACCCAGGCGGCGGCGTGCGGAGCGGTGAGAACCGCGGTGGCGACCATGGCCCCGAAGGCCGACGCGCCGAAACCGGCGCGCCGCAGGTGACGGTGTGATGCTGTCATGGGCGTTGCAACTTCCTGTCTTCCCTACCCACTCGTGTGGGTAGGCGTCACGCTACACAGACGGAGGCAAGCCCACGGCTATTTCTGAAATAAATCCTTTTAACTAGTTCGGGTTCTGCGGCGTGACCTGAACGCGCACGATCGCGGGCCTACCGGGATCGGCGCTGCCGTACAGGCGCTCCCCCGGCTCGGCATCGTTCGCGCCGCCGGGCAGCGGGGGAAATCCCGACGCGGTGAGCACATCACGCAGACCGTCCGCGGTGGGCTCGTCGACCACGTTCACCCTGATGTCGAGCAGATCCCGCGCGGGCAGTTCCGGCACCGAGGTCGGACCGATGTGCTCGATGCTCGATGCCGCGCCACCGCAGGCCACCCGCAGCCGGGCGATGAGTCGCCCCGCCTGCGCGGCCCAGCCGGGATCGGCTGTCAGAAGCTCGGCGCCCGCCTCCGCCGCGATGCCGGTACGCAAGTTGCGTTCGAACGGGACCAGGCGCCGCTCCCACAGTTCGTGCACGACCGGTTCGATCGCGCCCTCCGGACCGCTGTTGTCGAGCAGCACGTCGGCGACCGCGCGGCGCTGCTCGTCGGTGGCCTGCGCGGCGATCCGAGCACGCGCGTCACTTTCCGGCACACCGCGGAATTCGACCAGCCGGCGAATTCTCGTCGCGGCGGGAACATCCACGATCACCACCAGATTCATGAACGGCGCGAGACCGTTCTCCACCAGCAGTGGAATATCCTGCACAATGATCGCGTCGGCCGGCGCGGCCCCGATCAATTCCGCCGTGCGCTTGCCGACGAGCGGGTGGGTGATGGAATTCAGTGTCGTCCTGGACTCGTCGTCGGCGAATGCCTTGGCCGCCAGCGCGGGCCGATCCAGGCTGCCGTCCGCGGTCAGGATATCCGAGCCGAACGCTTCGACCAGCGCCGCCAGCCCCTCGGTCCCCGGCGCCACCACCTCCCGGGCGATGATGTCGGAATCCACGATCACCGCCCCGCGCTCGGCGAGAATCCGCGCCACCGTCGACTTGCCCGCTCCCATGCCTCCGGTGAGGCCGATCCGCAACATGCGCTCAGTCTCGCATCCCCGGCACAGCCGGACCTCGACGGGCAGCGCGGCGGGCAGCGCGGCCCCGCACCGGTCCACGGGTGGGTGCTTCGTTACCGGTCACCATTCTTTTTGCTCGTACCGTGATATTACCGAGACCAGCTCGCAACATAATTCCGCCCGAGGCCGGACATCGGCGGCAAACTTACGACACGCGACGTAATTACCTTCGCAAAATACGTTGGAAGCGGGCTCGTTCGACTAATCTTCGCCGTGGCGAATCCATCCGCACGACCCCGATCCGAACACCGAGCGAAGGAACTCCATTGCGCATGAGAATCCGCCGAGCGGGTCGCCACCGCCTCGGCATGGCAGGCGGGGTGCACTGCCTCACGATCCCCGCTGTCGCGGCCGCCTTCGCCGAGCATCGCCGGCCGTGGCCGACCTCGCTGCGGCAGCCTGCCCGGCACAGTCTGGCCGCCCGCCGCCGGAGGACTCCGGCGCCCGCGACCACTCGTTGGGTGCCCGCCACCGCGAGCTGATCCCACCTGTTCTCGATGGCCCGGCCGCACGGCTGGGCCATTGTCGTCTCCGCAGCTCTGGGTGCCACAGCCCGAGCAACGGGAAAGGCCCCGGTCCGAATCGGACCGGGGCCTTTCCGTCATGCTCGTGTCGGCGTGCCTCAGGCGTTGCCGGACAGCTTCTCCCGCAGCGCGGCGAGCTGCGCGTCGCTGGCCAGCGAACCACCGGCCGGCTCGGCCTGGCTCGCGGCCGACTGCGCACCGCTCTCGGAGGAGTAGTTGCCGCTGCCGCCGTTGGCCGCTTCGGCCTCGGCGTCGGCCGCCATCTTCTCCATCTGAGCCGTGTGCATCTTGTGACGACGCTCGGCCTCGGCGTAGCGCGACTCCCACTCGTCCCGCTGCTTCTCGTAACCCTCGAGCCACTCGTTGGTGTCGGGGTCGAAGCCTTCGGGGAAGATGTAGTTGCCCTGCTCGTCGTAGCTGTCGGCCATGCCGTACTTCGACGGGTCGAACTCGGCGCTGTAGTCCTCGTTGGCCTGCTTCAGGCTCAGCGAGATCCGGCGACGCTCCAGGTCGATGTCGATAACCTTGACCATCGCGTCGTCGCCGACGGCCACGACCTGGTCCGGCACCTCGACGTGGCGCTCGGCCAGCTCGGAGATGTGCACCAGGCCCTCGATGCCCTCTTCGACGCGGACGAAGGCACCGAACGGAACCAGCTTGGTGACCTTGCCCGGCACGATCTGGCCGATGGCGTGGGTGCGAGCGAACTGACGCCACGGATCTTCCTGGGTCGCCTTGAGCGACAGGGAGACGCGCTCGCGATCCAGATCGACGTCGAGGACCTCGACGGTGACCTCGTTGCCGACCTCGACGACCTCGGACGGGTGGTCGATGTGCTTCCAGGACAGCTCGGAGACGTGCACCAAGCCGTCCACGCCGCCCAGATCGACGAAGGCGCCGAAGTTGACGATCGAGGAGACCACACCCTTGCGGACCTGGCCCTTCTGCAGCTGGTGCAGGAACTCGCTACGGACCTCGGACTGGGTCTGCTCGAGCCAGGCGCGACGCGACAGGACCACGTTGTTGCGGTTCTTGTCGAGCTCGATGATCTTGGCCTCGATCTCCTTGCCGACGTACGGCTGGAGGTCGCGGACACGACGCATCTCGACCAGCGAGGCGGGAAGGAAGCCGCGCAGACCGATGTCGAGGATCAGGCCGCCCTTGACGACCTCGATGACGGTGCCCTTGACGGCCTCGTCCTTCTCCTTGAGCTCCTCGATGGTGCCCCACGCACGCTCGTACTGCGCCCGCTTCTTCGACAGGATCAGGCGGCCTTCCTTGTCCTCCTTGGTGAGAACAAGAGCCTCGACCTCATCGCCCACGGAAACGACCTCGTTGGGGTCGACATCGTGCTTGATGGACAGCTCGCGGGAGGGGATGACGCCTTCGGTCTTGTAACCGATGTCGAGCAGGACCTCGTCGCGGTCGACCTTGACGATGGTTCCTTCGACGATGTCGCCGTCGTTGAAGTACTTGATCGTGGCGTCGATGGCGGCGAGGAAATCCTCGGCGGAGCCGATGTCGTTGACGGCTACCTGCGGCGAGGTGACGGTGGTGGGCATATGTCGGTTTGCTCCGGACGGATTGTGGTCGGTTGCGGACATTGGAACTTTCGGTACGCTGCGTGATCATCGCGGCGCTGCGATGACGGGTACGTGAACCGTACCGCACCGCTCGATGCGTGAAACCCAGCACGGGGTGCCTCGTTTCCCAGTACGCTCGAGTCTTCCGATATCGCGATCCGATACCCGAAACCCCCAAGCACGCAAGGACCCACTGCACACTCGCGCGTTCAGCGTACGCGACCTTGGTCGACCGGGGCAAACCGGTCCGTACGCCACTCCGGCGACACGACCGAACCGGAGATGAACCCCGCGTCGACATGCCGAGATGTCGTTCCGGACGCAGTCGCGAGCCCCTCTCGAACGCACCGATACAGTGCTCGGGTGTCGGATGATCGCCATGCGAAAGCGAACGCAACGCTGGGTACCACGGGTATCGCCAGAACGCGGCTGAGTTCGGCCGACAGCCAGCGCGCCAGCCGCCGCTGGTGGGACGCCGATGCCGACGACTATCACCGCACGCACGCGGAGTTCCTCGGCGTCGACGCACCCGGCGGCGAATTCGTCTGGTGCCCGGAGGGCCTGCACGAGGGAGATGTACACCTGCTCGGCGAGGACCTGGCGGGCAAACGCGTCCTCGAGATCGGCTGCGGATCCGCCCCGTGCGCGCGTTGGCTCACCGGACAGGGCGCCTACGCCGTCGGCCTGGATCTGTCGATGGGAATGCTGCGGCGCGGGCTGGCGGCGATGGCGCAGTCCGCTCCCCACCAACCCCGGACGCCGCTGGTGCAAGCGGGCGCCGAGTCGCTGCCCTTCGCCGACGAGTCCTTCGACGCCGCCTGCTCGGCTTTCGGCGCGGTACCGTTCGTGGCCGATTCGGCGGCGGTGATGCGCGAGGTCGCTCGGGTGTTGCGGCCGGGCGGTCGCTGGGTGTTCTCGGTGAACCATCCGATGCGCTGGGTCTTCCCCGACGATCCCGGCCCCGACGGGTTGCGCGCGACCATCCCGTATTTCGACCGCACCCCGTACGTGGAGGTCGACGCCGACGGCGAGCCGACCTACGTCGAGCATCACCGCACGATCGGCGACCGGGTGCGCGAGATCGTCGCCGCCGGGTTGCTGATCGACGACCTGGTCGAGCCGGACTGGCCGGAGTGGCTGGAGCGGGAGTGGGGGCAGTGGAGCCCGCTGCGCGGCGAGATCTTCCCCGGTACCGCCATTTTCGTCACGCACAAACCGGCGTGAGAGCCGGACGGCCCCGGCACGCACAGGCCGGGGTCGTCCGTACTTCCGCTCAGGTCGCGTAGCCGGGCACGGACGCGCATGCCGCGTGCCCGTCAGCCGAGTTCGCCATCGGGTCGAGCGCCGGGCTTCGGCTTGCGCCCGGCCTGCTCCAGGGCCAGCCGTAACGCGTACTCGATCTGCGCGTTGATGCTGCGCAGGTCGTCGGCCGCCCACCGGGCGATCGCCTCGTGGACGGCCGGGTCGAGCCGCAGCAGCACCTTCTTCCGTTCGGCCATGGGCGCGCCGCTAGTACAGCGATCCGGCGTTGACCACCGGCTGTGTCGCGCGGTCGCCGCAGAGCACGACCAGCAGGTTCGACACCATCGCCGCGCGGCGCTCCTCGTCGAGTTCGACCACCCCCTGCGCGGTGAGCCGATCCAGTGCCATGCTGACCATCCCGACCGCTCCCTCCACGATGTGTGTGCGGGCGGCGACCACCTGCGCCGCCTGCTGACGGACCAGCATGGCTTGGGCGATCTCCGGCGCGTACGCCAGGTGGGTGATGCGCGCCTCGATCACCTCGATGCCCGCCATCGCGGTGCGTTCGCGCAGCTCGACGGTCAGCTCCTCGGCGATCTCGGTGCCGTCGCGCAGGCTGGTGCGCCCGACGTCGTGCGCGTCGTAGGGGTGCGTGGTGGCCAGGTGCCGGACCGCGGCCTCGGACTGGGTCTCCACGTACTCCTCGTAGTCGTCGACCGAGAAGGCCGCCTTGAAACTGTCGACCACCTTGTAGACGACCACCGCGCCGATCTCGACCGGGTTGCCGTCGGCGTCGTTGACCTTGAGTTTCTGGGTCTCGAAGTTGCGTACCCGCAGAGAGATGGACTTGCGGTCGGTCAGCGGGATCACCGAGTAGAAGCCGGGCTCGCTCACCGACCCGATGTACCGGCCGAAGAACTGCACCACCTTCGCCTCGTTGGGGTTGACCACGGTCAGCCCGGTGGCCGACAGGAGCAGGACGACAACCCCCACGCAGGCCGCGATGGCGGCGATCAGCGCGGGCACGTTGTCACCGCCGGCCGCGGCGACGAAGCCGAGCGCGGCCGCACCACCGAAGACGAGCAACAGCACCAGCAACGCCAGCAGTACGAGGAATCCGTTGACGCGCGACGCGGGCCGAAACTCCATGACAACCTCCCGGAATATCGAAGTGATATCACAAAGATAGCATGCGGGTCCCGGGCATACAGGAGCCCCGGACGTATCCGGGGCTCCTGTGGGTGTGGAGGATATTCAGAGCAGGCGGGACAGGAAGGTCTTCGTACGCTCCTGCTTCGGCTCGGCCAGCACCTCACGGGGCGGGCCGGATTCGACGACCACGCCGCCGTCCATGAACACCAGCTGATCCGCGACCTCCCTGGCGAAGCCCATCTCGTGGGTCACCACCACCATCGTCATCCCGCTGTCGGCGAGTTCTCGCATCACGGTGAGCACCTCGCCGACCAGTTCCGGATCCAGCGCCGAGGTCGGCTCGTCGAAGAGCATGAGCTTGGGATCCATCGCCAGCGCGCGGGCGATGGCGACGCGCTGCTGCTGGCCGCCGGACAGCTGCGCGGGGTAGGCGTCGGCCTTGTCGGCCATGCCGACCCTCCTGAGCAGTTCGCGCCCGCGCTCGACGGCCTCGGCCTTGGGCACCTTCTTGACCTGGGTCGGCGCCTCGATGATGTTCTCCAGCGCGGTGCGGTGCGGGAACAGATTGAAGTGCTGAAACACCATGCCGATGTCGCGGCGCTGCCTGGCCGCCTCACGCGGATGCAGTTCGTAGAGTTTGTCGCCCTTCTGCCGGTAACCGACCAGTTCGCCGTCGACATAGAGCCGTCCCGCGTCGACCTGCTCGAGATGGTTGATACAGCGCAGGAAGGTCGATTTGCCCGAGCCGGACGGGCCGATCAGGCACATCACCTCCCCGCGCGCCACCTCGAGCGAGACACCCGCGAGCACCCGCAGCGCGCCGAAGCTCTTGCACACCCGCTCGGCGCGGATCATCGGGACCGGCCCACCCGCCGTCACTGTCATTTCGCCACATCCGGTTTCTGCGCGTCGGCCAGTGCCCGCAATTGCCTGGCGGTCAACTGCCGTGACACGCCCCGCGAGTAATGCCGTTCCAGGTAGTACTGCCCGACCATGAGCACGCTGGTGATAGCCAGGTACCAGGTGGCGGTGACCAGCAACAACGGGATGGGCTGGAAGTTCACGCCGTAGATGTCACGGGCGCGGCCGTACAGGTCGGTGCTCAGCGGGATGGCCGTGACCAGCGAGGTGGTCTTGAGCATGCCGATGAGTTCGTTGCCGGTGGGTGGGATGACGACCCGCATCGACTGCGGCAGGACCGTGCGGCGCATGGTCTGCGACCAGGACATGCCCAGCGCGATCGAGGCCTCCCGCTGCCCCTCCCCGACCGAGTTGATGCCCGCGCGCACGATCTCGGCCATGTAGGCCGCCTCGTTGAGCCCGAGACCGATCACCGCGAAGGTGAACGCGGCCTGCAGATTCTGCACGTCCAGTTCGAAGAAGCTCGGCCCGAACGGCACCCCGAGAACGATCTGCTTGTAGAGCGAGGGGAACAGGCCCCAGAACACCAACTGCACGAATACCGGGGTGCCGCGGAAGATCCACAGATAGACCCACGAAGTCGCGCGCAGCACCGGATTCGGCGACAAGCGCATGACGGCCAGCACGGTGCCGAGCACGATCGCGATCAGCATGGCCAGCACGGTCAGTTCGAGGGTGACCACCGCGCCGGACAGGATGCGGGTGTCGAACAGGTAGCGGCCGTAGGTGCCCCACTGGTAGGCATCGTTGGTGGCCGCGCCGTAGACGAACAGTCCGGCCAGGACCAGAATCACCGCCGCCGCGATCCACCGCCCCGGCCTGCGCAGGGGCACCGCCCGGATCGGCTCGGGCTCCAGCATCGGGTCACCGGAGGGTCGCGCCGGCAGGTCCTCGCGCAGCGGATCCGTCGGTGCGGCCGCCTCGTCGTCGCTGTCTGTCATCGATCAGCTCACGGCCCCGTTGATCACCGACTCGGTGATGGCGCCTTCCTGCACACCCCAGTTCTCGGTGATCTGCTTGTACTGGCCGTTCTCGATCAGGTGATTGACCGCGGCCTGCAGGGCGGCCGCCAGGGGCGAGCCCTTCTCGACGGCCCAGCCGTACGGGGCGGAGTCGAAGACCGGGCCGGCGAGTTCGATCTTGCCGCCGCTCTGCTTGACCGCGTACGCGGTGACCGGCGAATCCGCCGACATGGCGTCGACCTGACCTTGGACCAGGGCGTTGGTGGCCGCGCTCTGCTCGTCGAAGGCCTTGATGTCGATGGGCGCCTTGCCCTCGGCCACGCACTTGTCGCTCTTGGCGGGTACCTCGTCGGTGTGCTCGACGGTGGTGGCCTGCACGGCGACCCGCAGGCCGCAGGCATTGTCCGGGTCGATCGGCTTACCGGTCTGCTGCGCCCACTGGATGCCCGCGTTGAAGTAAGTGGTGAAGTCGACCTGCTTCTCACGCTCCGCGGAGTCGGTGATCGACGACATGCCGACGTCGTAGGTGCCGGCCTGAATCGCCGGGATGATCTTCTCGAACGCCGATTCCACGTATTCGGCCTCGATACCGAGCACCGCGGTCACGGCGTTCATCAGGTCCACGTCGAATCCGACGATGTTGCCCGAGGCGTCCTTGTACTCGTTGGGCTGATAGGGCACGTTGACCCCGACCACCAGCTTGCCCGCCTGCGCGATGTCATCGGGCAACGTCGCGGCGATTTCGGAGACCTCGGAGACCTCGACTTCGGCGACCTCGTCACCGGAGCCCTCGGTGTTGGTCGTGCACCCGCTCAGGATCAGCGCGCCGCCGAACACCACGCACAACGCTCGCACAACAGACACAGCAGCCTCCACTCTCCATGGGTGAAACCGCGCGTTCACCGCACGGTCGCAATGTAAGCGAGACGACGCCTTCGCGCTGGACAGTAATCCAAAGGAAACAGAATTTCGGGCATCACGTGTCAGGGCCGCGGGCACCGCGCGGGCGGCTCGGCACGCCCGCCCGCCCGAAGTGATCTCACCAATAAGTGAATGAGGATTCTCCCCCTCGGCTAGGCTCGGCCCCACTGGTGCGGGGCGCGGGAACGCGGTCGAGTCGAGTGGAGAGTGCAGTTGGGAAAGATGGTTTCGCCACGGGAGATCGTGCGAACGGCAGCCGATGGGGTCGCCGCGGTGAGGGTGCTGAGCAAGCGCGGGATGATCGACCCGTTGCGACCCGCGGAAACGCTGCGCACCGTGCGCGACTCGAAGATCTACGGTCCTTTCACGACGGTGATGCGACACGGGGTGCGCGCCCACCGCGATTCCCCCGCGCTCGTCGACGAGCGCGGCACCCTCACGTTCGCCGAACTCGACCGGCAGTCCGACGCCCTGGCTCACGGCCTGGCCGCGGCCGGGCTGGGCGCCGACACGGTGCTCGCCTCGCTGTGCCGCGATCACCGCGGCATGATCCTGACCATGCTGGCGGCGGGCAAGCTCGGCGCGCGTCTGGTGCTGATGAACACCGGCTTCGCCAAGCCGCAACTGGCCGACGTGTCGATTCGCGAGAAGGTCCAGGCGATCCTGTACGACAGCGAGTTCGCGGCGGTCGTCGAAGCGGTGCCCGCGACCACCAAGCGCTTCCTGACCTGGGTCGACGAACCGATTCCCGGCGACACCACGCCGACGATCGACGCGCTCGTCGCAGCCCATTCCGACGGCCCGCCGCCCGCGCCGCCCGCCGAGCCCGGCGGGATCGTGATCCTGACCAGCGGCACCACCGGAACGCCGAAGGGCGCGCCGCGCGACAAGGTCTCACCGCTGACCTCGGCCCAGTTCCTCGATCGCATCCCACTGCCGAAAGAGGACACCATCGTCATGGCCGCGCCGGTCTTCCACGGCACCGGGCTGTCCCAGCTCGGATTGGGCTGGGGCCTGGGCAACAAGGTGGTGCTGCGTCAGCGCAAGTTCGACCCGGAAGCCACCGTCGCGGCGATCGCCGAGCATCGCGCCGCCACCCTGGTTCTGGTGCCGACCATGCTGCAGCGCATCGTCGATCTCGGCCCGGAGGTCCTCTCCCGCTACGACACCTCGTCGTTGCGGGTGATCTTCGCGGCCGGCTCCGCGATGTCACCGGATCTGAGCGCGCGCACCGAAGCGGCCTTCGGCGAGGTCCTGTACAACCTCTACGCCTCCACCGAGGTCGCCGTCGCCGCCGTCGCCACCCCACGCGACATGCGCGAAGCGCCGGGCACGGTGGGCCGCCCGCCGGTCGGTTGCCGGGTGGCGATCTACGACGAACAGCGCAGGAAGGTCACCGAACCGGGCGTGGTCGGCACGATCTTCGTCTCCAGTGGCCTGAGTTTCAGCGGTTACACCGACGGCCGCACCAAAGAGACCGTCGACGGCCTGCTCTCCAGTGGTGACGTCGGGCATTTCGACGCCGCGGGCAGGCTGTTCATCGACGGCCGCGACGACGACATGATCATCTCCGGCGGCGAGAACGTCTTCCCGTTGGAGGTGGAGAACTTGCTGGTGGAGCGGCCCGACGTGCTCGAGGCCGCGGTGGTCGGCGTGCCCGATCGCGATTTCGGCAAGCGCCTGCGCGCCTTCGTCGTCACCACCGCGGACGCCGCCCGCGATCCACAGGAGATCAAGGACTACGTCAAGGCGAACCTGGCCCGTCACAAGGTGCCCCGCGATGTCGTCTTCCTCGACGAACTGCCCCGCAACGCCACCGGCAAGCTGCTGCGCCGCGCGCTCGAGGAACAGGAGAGCACCGCCGGCTAACTCCCCGCGAAGCCGGACACGCCGAACTCACGGCTGGGAGTTCCCGGCGTGTCCCTCACCGGGGGAACAATGACCCGCGTGACCGATGTGTCGGAGATTCGCGACCTGGACTGCCTGGTGGAGATCACCTGGCCGGCCGGTTCGCGGCCGTGGTGGGCAGCCCGGCACACCGGTACCGGCGCGCAGGTGGCGGCGGCGCTGGACGAATTGGCGGTGCGGGTCCGCATCGACCACTGGGCGCGGGCGCTGTCGGTGCTCGACGAACCGCTGGTCGGCTACAGCCTGACCGTCTGCGATCCCGACGGCGATTTCCTCATCGACTACGCGGCGGCGGTCTCGCTGCAGGCGGTGCCCACCGTCATCCACGCGCACGCGCACCGGATCCGCGAGCACGCCTGCCGCTAGCCTGATTCCTTACCGCCGCCACAGGTTTCGGGTCGCGGCGGCTTGTAGGGTGAGCCCTGGAACCCGGAGCACGTGCCGGGCCCGCGGAGAAGGGAATGCAGGCGATGCCGGATACCTCGACCGAGGTACTCCTCGACGATTTCGAGCACAGGGACGACTGGGCGATCGTGGGCTCAGGCGCGACGCAGACGCATCTGACCACCTTTGTCGAGGGCGCGCCCGCCAAGCGCCCCGGCGTCTACGCCGACGGCGAGCGCGGGGCCGACCATCGCGCGGTCGTCCTGCTGATCCGCTCGGCCACCGAAGGTTTCGAGGTCGAACTCGCACCGCGGGCGGAGCACTCGCGGAGCCTGCCCGCCGCGACCAGCGAACTGCGGCTGTGGATCCGTTCGCCACACGCCGACGTTCGCGTGTGGGCGGATCTGGCCGAGGGCGCGGTGCCGCTCGGTTCGACCTCCGCCGCGGGCGAGTGGATCCGGCTGCACCACCGATTCGCCACACCGATCGCCGCCACGGAACTGCGCGCCCTGCGGATCCGGCTCGATGTGGTGACCAAACAGGCGGGCGAGGTCATGATCCTGCTCGACGACCTCACCGCTCTCACGGCCTGAGCCCGGCCGGGAAGCCTGCCCGATCCGCCCGGCGCACCCCGGGCAGCGGGCCGGTGTTTGCGGCGCACCGGGCACGGGTAGGTGCGGGTACACCCCGCACGGCCAACCGAGATCCATCCGACAACCGAGGAGTGATCATGGCTCAGTCATTGCTCGACTCCGTGATCGGCAGCACGGTTCTCGACGCCAACGGCGAAACGGTCGGCGCCGTCGAAGAGATCTACATCGACGACGACAGCGGTTCGCCGACATGGGTGGCGGTCGCCACCGACATGGTCGAAGGCAATTCGCTGGTGCCGCTCTCCGGTGCCCAGCATCGGTACGACCGCGAATCGCTCCGAGTCCAGGTGAGCAAGGAACGCGTGCGCACGGCCCCGCATCGCGATCGCGACGGCGGAGTCAGCCGCAGGGCCGAAGCAGAACTGTTCGCGCACTACGGCATCGACCCGCGCCGCAGCGGCTGGGACACCTACGGACGCCATCGCATCCACCCCGGATCCGAGGAGCCCCTCACCCACGGACCCGCGACACAGCCCGATCGCCACGCCTCGACGCGCACGGAGCCGGTCGCCTCAGTGCGCCTGCGCAGGTACGTCGCCGCGGAGCGGTGACGACGAGAGGCGCCGCGGAGCGATGATGACGAGAGGCGCCGCGGAGCGATGATGACGAGGGCTGCCGCGGAGCGGTGGCCCTCGTCTGCTGCGCAGCGGTGATCGGACGTCCTCCCCCACCCGACACGATGAACGCATCGCCCGGCAGGAATCCGCCGCTACGGCGTGAACGTGGCCTGTGGTGTTTGCCGAAGGGACCCCTCGGGTAGTTGCCTGAATGTAGCTGATCAGCAGCTCATGCCCCGATGCCTTCTCGCAGGGGCCCCGGGAAACCCCACGACCACCGAGGAGCGAACATGGCTCGGTCACTGCTCGATTCCTTGCTCGACAGCACGGTTCTCGACGCCGACGGCGACAAGATCGGCAGAGTGAAGCAGATCTACCTCGACAACGACAGCGGTTCCCCCACCTGGGTCGCGGTGTCCACCGGATTGTTCTCCAGCGATTCGCTGGTACCTCTGGTGGGTGCCCGGCGCCAGGGTGACAAGGATGCCGTGCGGGTGCAGGTGAGCAAGGCCCAAGTCAAGTCCGCCCCGAACCTGGACTCCGACGGTCGTATCAGCCGCGACGCCGAGGCCGAATTGTTCTCCCATTACGGCATCGATCCGGGGCAGTCGGCCTGGGACCACGGCGGTCAGCTGATGCGCTCCGGCTCCGTCGATCCGATGTCTCGGGGGCGCGGCGACGCCGCACCGCGCGAGGGGGACCCGGTCCGCTCCGAGGAGCAGCTCGCGTTCGGCGCCGAGCGTCCGGTCGGCAAGCATCACCGTCGTCCGGACGAGCTCCGCGACCGCTGGTGACGAATTGGCGGTGACACCGCGGCGGACTCGCGGCGGCCCACCCTGCACCACAGGATGCGCGCCGGGAGGACGGCCTCGGGCGGCGATGCGTTCACCGATTTCCGGCCGATGAGAGGGGCGCGTGCGGCCCCTTCAGCGGCGATGCGTCCGCGCACACACCTGCTCGGTGAACGCCGCGGTCGAGGCCGTGCCGCCGAGGTCGGCTGTGGCGATGCCCGCCGCGAAGGTGGCCGCCACCGCCGCGTCGATGCGTTCGGCGGCGTGGGTGAGCGTCGCATCGCCGTCGCGAGTTCCCAACCACCGCAACAACATCGCCGCGGACAGCTGCATCGCCACGGGGTCGGCGCGATTGTGCCCGGCGATGTCGGGGGCCGCGCCGTGCACCGCCTGGGCCATCGCGCGGGTCGCCGAGCAGTTCAGCGACGGCGCGGTGCCCAGCGATCCGCTGAGCTGGCCGGCGAGGTCGGAGAGGATGTCGCCGAAGAGGTTCTCGGTGACCACCACGTCGTAGTCGCCCGGGGCGCGCACCAGGTGGGCGGCGGCAGCGTCGACGTGCTCGTCGTCGACTCGCACATCGGGATATGCCCTCGCCACCTCGTAGCAGACATCGCGGAACAGCCCCATGGTGCGCGGCAGCACGTTCGCCTTGTGCACGATGGTCACCTTCTTGCGGCGGCTCGCGGCCAGCCGCATCGCCTGGTGCGCGATCCGCTCGCTGGCCGCGCGGGTGATGACCGCGATCGACATGGCCATGTCGGCGGTGGGCTGGAACTCGCCCGATCCGGCGAACATGTTCCGATCGGCGTAGAAACCTTCGCTGTTCTCCCGCACCACCACCAGGTCGATCCCGAGGGCCGCGGCCCGCACGCCGGGGAAGGCACGCGCCGGGCGGATATTGGCGTAGAGGTCGAAGCGCTTGCGGATCGCACCACCCGGCGGCGTCGAGGCCCGGAACTCAGCGGGGTAGGAGACATTGTCGTGCGGGCCGAGCACCCAGGCGTCCAGCCCCGCGAGCACCTCGATCGTCCGCTCCGGCAGCGGGTGGCCGAACTCCGCGATCGCCCGATGGCCGATGACGGCGGGCACCCATTCGATCGGCGCGCCACCGACCGCCGACACCGCTTCGTCGACCACCGCGCGGGCGGACCGGACGACCTCGGGACCGATGCCGTCGCCTTCGATCAGGCCGAGCCGTCTCGGGATCGTCGGTGCGGCGGCTCGGCCTGATCGGGAAGGACCGGCGTTCTTCGCTTCGCTCACCGGCCTATCATGGCGCCGCCTCCTCACGCCGCTCGCGCGACCCGCCCGACGAGGCGTTTTCCCACCCGAGCCTCGGGTACTCCGAGCGGAACGGCGAACGACGCCACGCCGGGCCGGCATGCCACGGGGGAAGATGGACGGCGTCCCCGGCGTTACAGCAGGCGACACACGACACGAGAGGACGTCATGGCGACCCAGACGCTCACCCAGCAGAATTTCGACGAAGTAGTCACCGGCAACGACGTGGTGCTGGTCGATTTCTGGGCCGAATGGTGCGGACCGTGCCGCAGCTTCGCGCCCACCTACGAAGCTTCTTCGACCAAGCATCCCGACGTCGTGCACGGCAAGGTGGACACCGAGGCCGAGCAGGGCTTGGCCGCCGCCGCCAATATCCGCTCGATCCCGACCATCATGGCCTTCCGCGAGGGCGTGCTCGTGTTCGCACAGCCCGGGGCGCTGCCGCCCGCCGCGCTCGAGGACCTGGTCACACAGGTGAAGGCGCTGGACATGGACGAGGTGCGCAAGCAGCTCGCCGAGCAGCAGTCCGCCGGGGAGTAGTCCCGGCACAGCGCGAACGGCTCGCCCATACTTGGTTGGGCGAGCCGTTGTTCTTCCGCGGAACTCTTCCGTGCGAAACCGGTCAGGAACCGAGCCGGTTGACGCCGGAAAGAATGGCACGGACCGAGGATTCGGCGCTGTCATCGGCCATGGCGGCGCCCCAGCCGCGCTTGCCGTTGAACTCGCAGCGGATGAAGGTCGCGGTGCCCTCACCGGTGCGGCGCTGGTGGAACTGCAGGATCTCGACCGGATAGCCCTCTTCGTAGAGGGCCGAGGTCAGTGCGGCGACCGGGCTGCCGGTGGTGGCCACGGTGCGCAGCCTGTCGGCGAACTCGAGCGTCGCGGTATAGGCGGCGGCCCGGTCACCGGTCGCGGCCCAGTCACTGAGCCGGATCGGGCCGGTCTCGCGGCAGTAGCGATCGTGGAACTCGGCCGGAGTCATTCCGGCGCTCTCGGCGCGCAGGCCGCGCGGGGCGGCGGAGGCCAGCGCCTGGGGGTCGATGGTCGTGGGCATGGTGGCAAAGGACATGGTCATTGAAGAAGGTCTTCCCGAAGAAGTCGGTGGAGGGGACCAGCATCAACAGAGGTAACAGCCCGCAGCGAGGGGGCCGGTCCGAAATCAGACCCCGCTACGGCGGGTTACTACGACGGGTAGCGCGTATGCCGGGGTGGCGGCGGTCTGCGCGTTCATGGTGAGCCCGGCAAGAGCCATCGGCGACACGGCGTCGCGGTCGGCGACACCTAGCGCTGCGCTGCTGTGTTGCGCTGCGCGAAAGCGATGGGCGGGATTCGGCACGGTCTCGACAATAGGCACCCGAATGCCGGACCGCAACCTTATCGAGCCCCTGATGTCGCTACCGGTGAGTATCATCACCGCAGCTCACGGCCATGGCGCCGAACTCGGCGTGGCGCGAGCCCGTCCGGGCGCGAGGTGTGAGAGGAATGACACATGCGATTCGACGAATACCGCGCGTACGACGCGATCGGTCTGGCCGCGCTCGTCGCCGCCGGTGAGGTGCGCCCGATCGAACTCCTCGAACTCGCGCTGGCCCGCTGCACCGAGGTCGATCCCGCTCTCGATGTCCTCACCACCCTGCTGGAGCGCCCTGCCCGCGAGCGTGCCGCCGGCGCCCTCGACGGACCGTTCGCCGGTGTCCCGTTCCTCGTCAAGGACCTGATGCAGGACTACGCCGGGCATCCCACCTCGGCGGGCACCGGTCCGCTGCGCGCGGTCCCCGCCGCGGAGCACAGCATCGTCGTCCGGCGCTGGCTCGATGCAGGTCTGGTGATCTTCGGCAAGACCACCACCCCCGAATTCGGCTGCAAGGCCGTCACCGTCTCGCGCACCTTCGGAATCACCCGCAACCCTTGGGATCTCACGCGCACTCCGGGCGGCTCCTCCGGCGGGTCGGCCGCGGCTGTGGCCGCCGGAGTCGTACCGGTCGCGGGCGCCAACGACGGCGGCGGCTCCATTCGCATTCCCGCCGCGTGTACGGGACTGTTCGGCTTGAAACCCGGCCGCGGCCTCGTCCCCAACGGGCCGCTGGCCGGTGACTCCATCCTCGGTGCGGGCGTGCAGGGTGTGGTCTCGCGCAGTGTCCGCGACACCGCCGCCATGCTCGATCTCCTGTCCCCGCCCGACCCCGGCGCGCCCTACACCGTGGCTCGCCCGCTCCAGCCCTACCTCGACGCGATCGCGCTGCCGCCCGGACCGCTGCGTATCGGCTTCACCGACCGCTCCCCCCTCGGCACCCCCGTACACGAGCACGCGACCGCCGTCGTCACCGAGACAGCCCGCCTGCTGGAGTCTCTGGGACACAAGGTGGAGCCGGCCGAACCCGACATCGACGGGCTGGCACTGGCGCACGATTTCATGACCGTCTGGACCGCGCACCTGGCCGCTTCGATCGCCCAGACCTGCGCCCGCACCGGGGCCTCACCCACCGATTTCGATGTCGACACCCAGGCCATGGCCGCCGTGGGCCGCAGCCTGTCCGGTCCCGCCCTGGTTGCCGCCGGTGACCGCTGGAACGCGTACACCCGCGCCCTGGCCGAGTTCCACACCCGCTACGACCTGCTGCTCAGCCCCACACTCGCCGAACCGCCCCTGCTCATCGGCCGTGACGATCTGCCTCGGGCGGCCGCCGCGATCCTGCCGCACCTGCTGCGGGCGGGTGCGGGCCATATCGTCGCGCGCACCGGCATGTACCGCAACACCGTGACCGCCAACCTCTCCGCGGCCCCGTTCACCCAGCTCGCCAATGTCACCGGCAGGCCTGCCATGAGCGTCCCGCTCGGGAAGACCCCCGAGCGCCTGCCGATGGGCGCGCATTTCACCGGCGCGACCGGGAGCGAAGCGCTGTTGCTGCGCTTGGCCGCCCAGCTGGAGTCGGCCGCGCCGTGGTTCGACCGGCATCCCCCGGAGATCGCCCCACGATGAAGCCGGTCGCCGCCGTCAGCGCAGTGACAGGGTGGTCGCCGAAACGATGTGCGTCAGCTTCTCCGGGTTCCGGACGTAGTACAGACCGGTGATCCGGCCGTCGGCCACGTGGATCGACAGCACGCCGTCCACTTCGCCGTTCACGCTGATCACGAATGCCGGGCCGCCGTCGACCACGACCGGCTCGAAAGACGGCGCCGCGCCGCCGTCACGGATGACACCGAACACGAAGACCACCAGCCGGACCCGATCCGACAGCAGCTCCCGCCGAATCCACGACCGGCGACCGGCTGGTGCGGGCGGCTGCGATTCATGTGTCCTCCTCCATCGCAGGGTTCGGACACAGGACACCGGCTGCGCGACCCGTGTGACAGCGCGTGACTCAGCTCATGCCCGATCAGTGCGCGGCGGAATCCCAGCTGCGACCGGTGCCGACCGAGACGTCCAGGGGCACCGACAGCGAGATCGCCGACGCCATCCGGTCGCGGGCCAGCGCTTCGAGCGCCTCTCGCTCGCCGTCGGCGACCTCGAAGACGAGTTCGTCGTGGATCTGCAGCAGCATGCGCGACCGCAGGCCCGCGGCCGGGATCGCCTGGTGCACGTCGATCATCGCGACCTTGATGATGTCGGCGGCGGTGCCCTGGATCGGGGCGTTGAGCGCCATCCGTTCGGCCGATTCGCGACGCTGCCGATTCCCGGAATCCAGATCGGGCAGGTAGCGACGACGGCCGAACAGGGTCTCGGTATACCCCACCTTGCGGGCCTGCTCGACGACCTCGTGCAGGTAGTCGCGGATGCGCCCGAACCGGGAGAAGTAGATGTCCATCTGTTCCTTGGCCTCGGCGGTGCTGATCTTCAGCTGGGCCGACAGGCCGTAGGAGCTCAGCCCGTAGGCCAGCCCGTAGGACATGGCCTTGATGCGCCTGCGCAGCTCCGGGGTCACCTCCGAGATCGGGATGTCGAACGCCTTGGAGGCCACGAAGCTGTGCAGATCCTCGCCGGAGTTGAACGCCTCGATGAGCCCTTCGTCGCCGGACAGGTGGGCCATGATCCGCATCTCGATCTGGCTGTAGTCGGCCGACATCAGCTCGGTGTAGCCGGGCCCGACGACGAAGGTGTCGCGGATCATCCGGCCGGTGTCGGTGCGGATCGGGATGTTCTGCAGGTTCGGCTCGGTGGAGGACAACCGGCCGGTGGCCGCGATGGTCTGGTTGAAGGTGGTGTGGATGCGGCCGTCGTCGGCGACCGACTTCAGCAAGCCGTCCACGGTCACCTTCAACCGGGTGGCGTCGCGGTGCGCGAGCAGGTGTTCGAGGAAGGGATGCTGGGTCTTCTCGAACAGTGATTCCAGTGCGTCGGCATCGGTGGTGTAGCCGGTCTTGGTGCGCTTGGTCTTCGGCATGTCGAGTTCGTCGAAGAGCACCACCTGCAACTGTTTGGGCGAGCCGAGGTTGATCTGCTTGCCGATCACCCCGTAGGCGGCTTCGGCGGCTCGAGCCACCTTGTCGGCGAACTGCCGTTGCAGTGCCTCGAGCTGATCACAGTCGACCGCGATGCCCGCGTGCTCGAGTTCGGCCAGCACCGACAGCAGCGGCAGCTCCATATCGGTGAGCAGCGCCGTGGACTCGATCTTCTCCAGCTCGGCGTCCAGCGCCTCGGCCAGGTCGAGCACCGCGCGAGCGCGCAGCATCTGCGCGCGCGCGATCTCGGCATCGAGGGTGTCCTCGTCGTCGAGCAGCGAGAGCTGGGCGCTGTCGTCGGTCTCGGCGCGCAGTTCGCGGTGCAGATAGCGCAGCGAGAGGTCGTCGAGGTTGAAGCTGCGCTGGCCCGGTCGCACCAGGTAGGCGGCCAGCGCGGTGTCGCTGGTGAGCCCGCCGAGGTGCCAGCCCCGCCCGCGCAGCGCGTGCATCGCCGCCTTCGCCTCGTGCAGTGCCTTCGGCACCTGTGGGTCGGCCAGCCAGGCGCCGAGCGCCGCCTCGTCCTCCGGGGTCAGGATCGCGACATCGATGTAGCCGCTCTCCCCGTCGCCGCAGGCGATGGCGAGCGCCGTCACGTCGCCGTGCGCGGGGGTGCCCTTGCCGACGACCGAGACGCCATGGCGCACACCGGATGTCGCGTGCTCTGCCAGCCAGTCCGCGACCGCGCCGACGGCGAGCGCGCCACCGCTGATCTCGAACCCGGACTCGGCTTCGGGTTGCGGCGGCGCCAGCGTCTCGAACAGCCGGTCGCGCAGTACCCGGAACTCGAGGTCGTCGAACAGCCGGTGGATCTTCTCCCGATCCCACGGCCCCTGCGCCAGCTGGTCCGGGGTGTAGGGCAGCGACACGTCCTTGAGCATCTCGGTCAGCTGCCGGTTCAGCACCACGCTGCTCAGATTGGCCCGCAGCGCGTCACCGACCTTGCCTTTCACCGTGTCGACCTTTTCCACCAGCGTGGCCAGATCGCCGTACTCGCGGATCCATTTCGCGGCGGTCTTCTCCCCCACACCCGGGATGCCGGGCAGGTTGTCGCTCGGGTCGCCCCGCAGCGCCGCGTAGTCGGGATACTGCGCGGGGGTCAGCCCGTACTTGGCCATCACCTCTTCCGGGGTGAATCGGGTCAGATCGGAGACGCCCTTGCGGGGATACAGCACCGTCACGTCGTCGTCGACCAGTTGCAGCGAGTCCCTGTCCCCGGTGACGATCAGGACGCGGAATCCCTGCGCTCGCGCCTGTGTGGTGATGGTCGCGATCAGGTCGTCGGCCTCGTACCCCTCGATCGCCATGACCGGGATACCCAGCGCGGCCAGCACGTCCTTCGTCAGCTCCACCTGCCCCCGGAACTCGTCCGGCGTCTGGCTACGGTTGGCCTTGTACTCCGGGTAGGCCTCGGTGCGGAAAGTCTTGCGCGACACGTCGAACGCCGCCGCGATATGCGTGGGCTTCTCGTCGCGCAGCAGATTGATCAGCATCGCGGTGAACCCGTACACCGCGTTCGTGGTCTGCCCCGTCACCGTCTTGAAGTTCTCCGCGGGTAGCGCGAAGAACGCCCGATAAGCGATGGAATGGCCGTCCAGCAACAGCAGTGTCGGCCGGTCACCCCCGGCGGGGGCGGCGCTGGAACCCGGACGCTGAGTGGTGGTCGCTGGAGTCACCCGTCAGAGTGTATTGAGCCGCACCGACAACGTCGGCACAGGGCACGAGACCCGCTCGCGACGGACGCCGTCGCCCCGAGGCAGGTACCTCGGGGCGGCGGTGTCCCGCTCAGCCCACGCCGAGATACGCCGATTCGACCGCGGGGTCGGTCAGCAGTTCCGAGCCCCGGCCCGTCTTGGTCACCCCACCGGTCTCCAGGATGTAGGCCCGGTCGCTGCGGGCGAGAGCCTGCTGGGCGTTCTGCTCCACCAGCAGCACCGTGGTGCCCTGCTCGTTGATCTCGGTGATGATGCGGAAGATCTGCTTAATCACCATGGGTGCCAGCCCCATCGACGGTTCGTCGAGCAGGAGCAGGCGAGGCCGGGCCATCAGGGCGCGGCCGATGGCCACCATCTGCTGTTCGCCGCCGGAGAGGGTGCCGCCGACCTGTTTGCGGCGCTCGAGCAGGCGGGGGAAGAGCTCGAATACCCACGCGAGGGTCTGGTCGTACTCGGACTTCTGCTTGAAAGTCCTTCCGTAACAACCCATGTCGAGATTTTCTTGGACCGTCATGCCGGGGAACACCCCGCGGCCCTCGGGTGCCTGGATGAGGCCCTCGATGACGCGGTCGTGCGCCTTCATCGTCGTGATGTCGCGGCCCTCGAAGGTGATGCGGCCGCGGGTGAGCGGCAGCAGGCCGGACAGGGCGCGCATCGTCGTGGTCTTGCCCGCGCCGTTGGCGCCGAGCAGGGTCACCAGCTCACCTTCGGCCACCCGCAGCGACACTCCGTGCAGGGCCTGGATGCGGCCGTAGTTGACCACCATGTCCTCCACCTCGAGCAGCGGGGGCCCGTCCGATGGCTTGCCGGCCTTGCTCGCCGCGGGTGCGGGTTTGCCGAGGTTCGGCTTCTCGCGGACAGGCTCGGAGACCTCGACCACCGGGCCTGCGCCTGGTTTCTGGACCGGCAGTTTCTGCGTCGGATAGTCGGCGGGCGACGGCGCGCTCGACGGCTGCGCGGGCGGTGACGGCGCCGCAGCGGTCTTGCCCGACGCGATCTCCTCGTCCGGGACACCGAGATAGGCCGCGATCACCGCCGGATCCTCGCGGATCTGCGAGGGCAGTCCGTCGGCGATCTTGCGGCCGAACTCGAGCACCACGATCCGGTCGGTCACGCCCATGACCAGCCGCATGTCGTGCTCGATGAGCAGCACGGTGAACCCGTCGTCGCGGATCTTGCGGATCAGATCCATCAGCGCCGACTTCTCGCTGGGATTGAACCCCGCCGCCGGTTCGTCCAGGCACAACAGCTTCGGCTCGGTGGCCAGCGCGCGGGCGATCTCCAGGCGACGCTGATCGCCGTAGGAGAGATTGCGCGCCTTCTCCACCGCGCGCTCGGCGATGCCGACGAACTCGAGCAGCGCCATGCCGCGTTCGATGGCGTCGCGCTCCTCCCGGCGATGCCGCGGCGTGCGGAAGATCGCGCCGGGCACCGAGGTCTTGTGCCTGGCGTCGGTGCCGACCACCACGTTCTCCAGCGCGGTCATCTCCCCGAACAGCCGCACATTCTGGAACGTGCGGGCGATGCCGAGGCGGGTGATGGCGTTGCGTTTGGTCTTCTTCAACGGTCGGCCGTCGAAGAACACCTGTCCCGCCGACGGGGTGTAGACGCCGGTGATGGCATTGAAGCAGGTGGTCTTGCCCGCGCCGTTGGGCCCGATCAGCCCGAGGATCTCGCCGCGGCGGATCTCGAAGCTGACATCGTCGAGCGCCGTCAGGCCGCCGAAGCGGACGGTGAGGCCGTCGGTGCGCAGCAGCGGCTCGCCGACCGCGGTCTCGAACGCCCGATGCGGAGCGACGACCTCGGCGACCGCCTCCTCGTCGGCCAGCACCGGCAACACCGCGGTCACGTCGACCTCGCCGGCGCTCCTGGCCTCCGGCTCGGCGGTGTAACCGGCGGCCATGTCCTCGTTGTCGAACAGCGCGTCACCCGCGCCCGGCCCGGTCACTTGTCCGCTCCGATCGGCTCGCCGACCGTCGGTCTGCGCACGGCCTGATACACCTGTCTGCCGTAGGTGAGCAGTTTCTGCCGCACCGGGAACAGACCCTGCGGCCGCAGAATCATCATCACCACCAACGCGATACCGAAGTACAGATACTTGAGGTCGCCGAGCGATTGCGCGCCGCCCTGCCGGAACAGCAGCACACTGCCCAGCAGCAACGCGGCCATCACGCCGGTGAAGACCATGCCCGCGATCACGGCGGTGCGCAGCCAGCCCATCAACTCCTTGCCCCGGAACTTCCAGAACACCAGCAGACCGACGAAGATCAGCACCGTCACAGTCAGCCACAGATAACCGCTGGACTCGCTGTCGACCAGCGTGACCGAGCTGAGCCGTTTAGGCAGGTAGGCGATGATGAAGGCGCCGAAGATCACGCCCAGCTTGTTGCCCTGGCCGCCGATCACCACCGCGCACAGGAACAGCATCGAGTTGATGATGTTGAAGCCGGTCGGATTGATGAACTGCACCTGACCGGCATAGATCGCGCCGGACAGACCACCGATGGCGGCACCGATGGTGAACGCCCACAGCTTGAACTTGAACGCGGGCACGCCCATGACCTCGGCGGCGTCCTCGTCCTCGCGGATGGCCACCCAGGCGCGGCCGACCCGGCTGCGCTCGAGATTGCCGACGATCAGCAGCACGATGATCACCATCACCAGGCCGAACCAGAACCAGTACGTGCCGTAACTGGCGCGGTCGAGCAGATTCGCGCTGTCCGGGTCGCCGGTGTTGCCCGCGGAGAACACACCGTTGGGCTTCTCCTCGGACTCGCCGACACGCGGGTAGGCGACCCCGGACAGGCCGAGGCTGCCGTTGGTCAGCTCGTGCAGGTTGTCGGCGAGCAGACGGACGATCTCGCCGAAACCGAGGGTGACGATCGCCAGATAGTCACCGCGCAGACGCAGGGTCGGCGATCCGAGGATCAGACCCGAGACCGCCGTGACCAGCACCGCGATGGGCAGACAGGCCAGCCACGCCCACTGCGGGTCGAGCCAGCCGCCGTCGGTCTGGTTCCACGGACTGTTGGGGCTGGTGAGCAGTCCGACGGTGTAGGCGCCGACGGCGTAGAAGCCGACATAGCCGAGGTCGAGCAGACCGGCTTGGCCGACAACGACATTGAGGCCGATGGCGATGAGCGCGAACATCGCGAACTCGGCCATGACCAGACCGAAGTTGTAGGACGGGGTGTCCAGGAACGAGGGCGGGAACAGCGGCAACAGCGCGAGCGCGACGATCGCGGGCACGCCGACGCCCCACTGCGCGGGACGGGACAAGCCGTCCCACCAGGTGCGGATGGCGTCGCCGATGCCCGCGCGCGGCGGCGCCGAGCCGGCCGAGGTGGGCGGAGTCGACGCGGGCGGAGTAACAGTCGAGGTGGTCATACCCTGGCCTTCCCGAGACTTTCACCGAGGATGCCGGTGGGACGAACCATCAGCACGGCGACCAGCACCACGAAGGCCACCACGTCACGCCATTCGATGCCGAACAGGATCTGTCCGTACTGCTCGACCACACCGAGCAGCAGACCGCCCAGCAGCGCGCCGCGCAGGTTGCCGATACCGCCGAGCACCGCGGCGGCGAAGGCCTTGATGCCCAGGATGAATCCGCCGGAATAGATGATCGCGGGCGGGATCTTGATCGCGTACAGCGTCGCGGCCGCGCCGGCGAGCACGCCGCCGATGAGGAAGGTCAGCATGATGACCCGTTCACGGGAGACGCCCATCAGCGTCGCGGTGTCCGGATCCTGGGCGACCGCGCGGATGCCGCGGCCGAATTTGGTTCTGTTGATCAGCACTTCGGTGGCCAGCGCCAGTGCGACGGCGGCCGCGACGATCAGAATCGCCACATTGGTCACATCGGCGCCGCCGAAGCTGAACTGCACTGTGGGGGTCACCAGCTGGATCGGCTGCTGAGCATTCGCGCCGCCGAGATCGGGATCGATTTTGGGAAGCAGGAAGTGCACGAATTCCTGGAGCACGAACGACATGCCGATCGCGGTGATCAGAAAGGCCAGCGGTTTCGCGCCGCGTCTGCGCAACGGCCGATACGCCGCGCGTTCGAGCCCGACGGCCGCGCCGCCGGAGACCGCCATGCCGACGACCATCGCCAGCCCCAGGTAGACCACCGTCAGCAGCACGCCCTGGTTGTAGGCGTCCGGTCCCGCCGTGAAACCGAAGATCATGAGGCCGACCAATTGGCCGAACATGCCCAGCATGAATATCTCGGAATGGGCGAAATTGATCAGCCGCAGCACGCCGTACACCAGCGTGTAGCCCACCGCGACCAGCGCGTAGATGGATCCGTAGGTGACTCCGTCGACCGTCAGTCGCCAGAATTGATCGATCACCGCTTGATAATCGAATCCGATCGAGCCGGCGGCGTGCATCACCGCTCCCGCCGATACCGTTGTTGTCATGACCGATTCGCCCTCATCTTCTGCCCCCATGAAACAGCACGCACGACGGGACGTCCCTGCCCTGTCGTGCGTGCTGTGTCGCTACCGGACTACTTGACTTCGTAGATCCAGATCTGCGCGTTGGCCAGCTCGCCGTCCGGGCTCCACTTGTACTGGCGAGCCAGACCCGGAGCGTCGTAGGCGCGGACGAACTCCAGCAGGTCCGGTCGGGTCACCTTGCCGCTGTCGATGCCCTTGGCCATGATGGTGGCCAGGTCGTAGGCCTCGACCGAGTACACGCCGGGCGCCTGACCGTTCAGTTCCTGGTAGTCCTTGGCGAACTGCTCGGGGCCGGGGCCGCAGGGGCAGGTCAGCACGGCGCCGGTGGCGGCGCTACCGGCCTGCGAGAGGAACTGCGGGTCGTTCACGCCGTCGGGGCCGACGAAGACCGCGTCCACGCCGCCGGACTTCAACTGCTGGGCCAGCGGGGCGCCCTCGGCGTAGTAACCGGCGAAGAACACCGCGTCCGGCTTGGCCGCCGCGATCTTGGTGACAGTGGCGGAGAAATCCTTGTCACCCTTCTTGACACCGGCCGCGCACGCCGGATCGGCGGCCGCGCCCAGCGACTCGGTGACCTTGGTGCCCAGACCGACGCCGTAGGCGGTGTTGTCCTGCACGACGCAGACCTTGTCGTAGCCCGCGGTGTTCACCAGGTACTTGGCGACCGAGGGGCCCTGCACGTCGTCGTTGGCCAGGCCGCGGAAGAAGCTGGTCCAGCCGTTGTCGGTGAGGGTGGCTTTGGTCGCCGAGGAGGTCAGCGTGGGCAGGCCCGCGTCGCTGAGGATCTGGCCGGTGGCCTCGGTCTCGCCGGAGAAGGCCGGGCCGACCAGGCCGACGATCGAGCGGTCGTTGATGACCTGCGGGATCACCTGGGTGGCCTTCTGCGGATCGCCCTCGGTATCGAACTGCTTCAGCTCGATCTGGCAGCCGGGATTGGCCTCGTTGTGCTTGGTGATCGCGAGCTTCGCGCCGTTGACGATATTGATGCCCAGCGCCGCGTCCGGGCCGGTCAGCGCGCCGGCCATCGCGATCGCCGTGCCGGGAGCGCAGGTCGCCTTGCCGTCACCGGCCGGATCGGCCGCCGAGGCGGAGTCGGTGGCCGGAACCTTCTTGCCCTCGAGATCCACCTGCGTCACGGGCTGGATGGACAGGCCCGCGGTGCCGGCGCCAGTCGTATCGGAACCGCTGTCGGTCGATTTATCGCTGCATCCGGTCAGTACGAGCGCGGCGGCGGCACCGATGGCCAGCATGCCCCGCGTCGTGCGGCCGCGCGATACCGAACGCGACGATGTCGAACCCAACCAAGTCGAACTGCGCACGTCTCACCTCTACGTCCTGAGCTCCCCCGGGTCACCGAGGAGGCCGACCAATGTCGGCCCGGACAGAAACATAGCGTCGGTACGGGCGATCCGCACGGCAATGGGCACATGCAGACGACGACGAGCCGAATTCTTTCCGGTGATTGTGTTTCCGGTGCGTTAATTCTTTCCGGGATCACCCCGCACACGGCAACACCCCAGCTCACTTGGGCGCGAGGTTCTCCAGCACGACCTCGGCAACCGCTTTCATCGTCGTACGCCGGTCCATCGCGGTGCGCTGAATCCATTTGAACGCCTGCGGTTCCGACAACCCCTGCGTCTGCATCAGCACACCCTTGGCGCGCTCGACCAGCTTGCGCGTCTCCAGCCGCTCGGACAGATTGGCGACCTCGCTCTCGAGCGCCGTGATCTCGTGGAAACGGCTCGCCGCCAACTCGATCGCGGGCACCAGATCCGACTTGGTGAACGGCTTGACCAGGTACGCCATCGCCCCCGCGTCGCGGGCCCGCTCGACCAGGTCGCGCTGACTGAACGCGGTCAGGATCACCACGGGCGCAACACGTTTCGACGCGATCTCGGCGGCGGCGTCGATCCCGTCGCGGCGCGGCATCTTCACGTCCATGATCACCAGATCCGGCCGGTGCTCCACCGCCAGATCCACCGCCTGCTGCCCGTCACCCGCCTCGCCGACGACCTCGTAGCCCTCCTCGGTCAGCATCTCGACCAGGTCCATCCGGATGAGCGCCTCGTCCTCGGCCACGACAACCCGCTTCGCACCGGCAGACTTCTTCACCCCGGCGTCCTGCGCGCCGGCATCCCCAGCTGTAGTGCTCATACCTCGACCCCTCTGCCGTCCCGACGCCTGTCCCGACCACCCACGCGGCGCGGCGACACCGGCATTCGGCCTCTCCCGCCCGACAGGGTGTCGAGTGATGTAAAGACTACCGTTGCGAGGCCCGCACAACGCATATACCCTGCGCAAAGTCCCCACCGATCGGCGCCACCCGCCCCGTTTTCGGCGATCGGCCGCCGACCCGCTATAGTTCTCACTCGGTGCGCCGGGTTGGCGGAACTGGCAGACGCGACGGTCTCAAAAACCGTTGTCCGAAAGGACGTGTGGGTTCGAGTCCCACACTCGGCACCACGGTCGGCGGCGTTTTCGCCGACGCACTGATGTTCTCTCACCTCAAGCAGGCCACTGCAGTCCAAGCCCCTCGCCCACTTCTCGCGACAGCGTCAAATTATGGTGGGAGCCGGTGCCTCGTGCATCCTTGAACGACCTTGATGTTCACGCTCCGCGCTGATGGCCCACGACGCGGCCGCGCTCCTTAGACTGCGGCCCCTTAGAGCTCCCTATCCGGTTCGGTTGCCGACCCGTCGCCAGCAGATGAGCGCGGCGGCGAGGTGGAGGAGCCCGTGGTGGATGTCGGTGCGGCGTTCCCATCGGGTGGCCAGGCGGCGGAACTGATGGAGCAAGGCGAGGGTTTGTTCGACGATCCAGCGTCCCGCGGTCACCTTGTCGCGGGTTCCTGGTCGTGGGATGTGGCCGGTGATGCGACATTGCCGCAGTTCCTCGTAGACGCGGGGATAGTCGTAACCCTTGTCCGCGATCAGAGTTTTGATCCGGTGGCGCGGCGGGCCGCAGCGTCCGCGCAGGGGGCGGACGCGGTCGAGGAGTTCGGGCAGCAGGTGATCGTTGACGTTGGCCGCGGACAAGGTCACCGCGAGCGGGAACCCGTTGGCGCAGGTCAGGACGTGGTGCTTCGAGCCCGTTTTGGCGCGGTCGACCGGGGACGGGCCGGTCGCGGCGCCCCCTTTTTCGCCCGGATGTGAGAGCCGTCGACCATGACGCGGTCGAAATCGATCAGCCCCGCAGCGTGACTGCGGGCCAACATCTCCTGATGCATCTTCTCGAACATCGGCGGCCTGCCAGCCCCGCAACCGGCACCAGCAGGTCATTCCGGATCCGAAGCCGAGTTCCGGGGGTAGGTCTTCCCACCCGATGCCGGTGAACAGCACGAACAAGATGCCCTGTAGCACCAGTCGAGGGTCCATCTGCGCCGGTCCTGGTGTCCCTGCCGGCCGCTCCGGTGGTAGCGGCTCGATAACCGCACACAACTCGTCGTCCACGATCCAGGGTGCTGCTGCCACAGCGGAACATGCTGCACTACAGCCCCATTCGTCGCCACTCGGCAGATCCTGTTAGGAGCTCTTACAGGCCGCCCAGCTTCCTCTGCTAAATCGAACATCCAGCGATCTTGCAAACAGTCCGTCAGCCATTAGCGTCGCAATTGCGTCGGTCGTCGGAATCCATCTGGCTAGCAGTAGTCTGCTGGGGCTCGTGATCGACGCCCGGTTGACTGATGCTGCGCAGAGTCCTCTACAGGAACTTCACGGGGTGTCGGATGATCGCCAGCTCGTCTCAAGTTCGCGGATTGCGTCGAGCTGAGGGCAAATCGGCGGACCCCCGTCGGCCGTGGCCCGGCACAGCAGTCCGTATTACTATCGTTAGCATTCCTCAGCTCGAAATCCTTCGGTGCAGTACCAATCACTTTCACTCAATGCCTCGTACATGACTGCAACGTGAGCATTGGGATCGGGCATGCCTCGCTCTACTGCTGCTTCACGCAGATGGGCACGTATCACGCTTGTCTCGGCGTCGCTGAACAGGCGGACGAGTCTTCGGGTTGCTGTGGTGAGCTCTCGACTCACTACCGTTGCGTACAGTTCCGCCAGGCCCAGGACCTCAAACTGGTTCCGAATCCGCTTCTGCAGTCCGTCATCGAGCACGGCGTCCGGATCAGCGAAGAACTCGACGTTGACGGGCAACTGTTCGATGGGCACGTGGGCGTGGAGCCACCGCCCCACCACCGGCATCGCATAGGGGTGCAGCAGCTGCCCCTCGGGAGAGCTGGCGTAGGTGTTGCGCAGCCGGTGGTTGCAGTCCGCACAGCTCGGAACCAGATTCCACGGGTCGATAGCGAGCCCAGGAACGCGTGTCTTGGGCACGAAGTGATCGAGTTGCTTCGCTATTCCGTATTGGCAGTAGCTGCACAGGCCGTCCAGGGCGCCAGACATGATCGCGTCGTAGTGCTCGCGTGCACGTTTACGCTTCCTCGACAGGTGGTTCGTGTAGAGGTCGGTAAGTTCGTCGTCGTCGAGTTCGGCGACCGCGCACATCGTGCGATCAATAAGGTACAGCTGATCGCTGCGGGCAGCGTACTGCAGCTTGGCACTGTTATCGGTGAGCTGCGCACGGGCAGCGAGTACGCGCTCCGCTAAGCCCTGGTTCGCAATCTGTTCCGCGCAGGTCGAGGCAGTCTCATGAACTGTGACCTTGGGAGGTTCAAGACTCCACATGACCCCGGTGCATTTTTGTCATCGCGCGGAGAATAGCCCGGCCTTCAGCGCCGAGTTGCCGCCCGAATGATTCCAGAGCTTCTTCGTAGCCCGAGTGGCTGGCTGCGGCCTTTTGAAGCAGGTAATGGAAGCCCGTAGAGGTGACCTCGAGGCCGAACACTTCATCAGTGAGGGTGCCGACATTCTCACCGAATGTTTCGATGCGCAGTCGCCTCACCGTGGCTTCGGTCCCCGATCGCTGCAATTGCCAGGCGCATGAGCGCGGCACCTCTTGCAGTACAACCGGTGAGTGCGTAGCGATAACCGCGATACCATTACGGTCGTTTAGGAGGTTGCTCACCGATCGGATGAATGCCGATAGCAGCGGCGGATGTAGGTGCGCTTCGGGCTCATCCAGAAGGACCAGACTTTTCTCCTCCACAGTCTCTACCAATCGAGTTATCGTCAGAAGAACAATCTTGTGCCCGGAGCTAAACCGCCCGAATAATATTCTCACCTCGTCGACGATGTAGTCATCGGACTCGTCGCCCGTCTCAATTAGTTCCGACAGACCGGCCTCTGCGAAGATCGGATCAGCTTCGAGGAGCCTCAACGCGGCCAGCCAGCGGTCCCGTCGCGCGCCTTGCAGACACACCTGCGTGGAGGACGCCATCTCCAGCTCAAGCTCTGCGTTATCTTTGGTCTGGGCTGACACACCAAATGCCGTACCGCCCCCTTCTGGAGCAACGCCTTCTTCGCGAATGTGTTTCAGTCCAACATAGTGGTAGGTCAATCCCTCGGTGCGGTCCTGGCGGGGAGCGACAGGTTCGAATGCGTCGAAGGCACTGAAGGACACCGAGACCACGTTCGATAGCTGCGTCACTGCGATATCGCTGCCTCCGTCCTTGGTACGGGACTGCTGCACCAAGGTATTGGCGAGGTTAAACAGGTACGTACTCTTTCCGACACCGTTTCTGCCGATCAGAACATGGAGGTTGCTCGGCGGGCTCGAATCAGGGTCAACGTCAATGTCCAGGGTTATCGGACTGATGTCCTTCGCGCGGGCGCACAACGGAAAACGGTAGCGGGTCAGGCGCTCTCCGCCACGCGCCAACCGGGCCAGTTGCCCACGCACGCTCGGCAGCGGTACATCCCGCAACAGCGACACACGAGTGACTTCTTCGCGTTGCGCACGCTCGAGAAGCTCCGTGTCATAGGCGAGGTCATTGAGCGCCTGCAAAAATCGCTCACGGAAATCGGCGCCGATCGCGGTCAAGTTCAGGTAGAACGATGGGTCCTGTCCCAACGAGAAGAATTCCTTACCCAAAGTTTGGAAGCTGGCAGGCAAGTTGGGCGTCCGCACTCCGTCGCCACCGCTTCCCGATGGGCCTGGTCGTAACCCGAACCGTCCGATCTTGGTCAGGCCGATATCGTGCCTTTGCCAACTCTCGTCGATGTAGTCCACAGCGAACAACGTCTCGAATTTGAACCAGTCGTCCCAGTATTGGGGCGTCAGATACACTGTCCCGGCAAGTTTGCTCGATATCAGCTCCCCGTGCTGCAGAGCACGGATCCTCATAGCGCATCATCCGTCAGGCGCATACACATGCCGACCGGCGCGAAGCTCATAGCGGCCATCATACGGGTCGCTAGGTTCTCAGAGCCGAGCGAACATACTTCTTGGCAGCAAGGCTCGTGTACATGGGTCCCAGCAACCGGACCGCTGACCAGTGTACGGACACCACCTGTCCCTGGCCCAGATACAGTGGCTCCTCCGCAGTCTGAACACGAATCGTGGGTGAGACGATGGTCAGGGGTCAGGCATGGACAGGATTCGAGGCCACCGCGCTTCAAGAGGCGATGAGGCGATCGGTGCGGGACTTCGCAAGCCTGCTGGGGTAGGAACGACAACCGTCAACAACTGGCGCGCTGGCCTCGGGCGCGGTCACTCCGCGCTCGAGTACCCAGTCGATTCTCGACACGACGTTCACACTGCGAACGACAGCGGACACGACCGCGCCCGATTCGAACAGATCGTGGCGGAGGATGAAGCGGCATGGCGAAGGCGGAACCGGCCGCAGGGCAGCAGGCGGAGCCGCTCGAGCCAGGCTGAGCCCACTTCCCATTCATTGCACCCCTCCGGTGACTCGTCCCCGTCTGGTTCGCTGCCATCGGCTGAATCCGAAGGTACAGATCGACATGGCAGGGCACATGCCCTGAGCCCCGGACGGGGATTTCGACGCTGCGATGGAGATGGTGCACCAGGCACTCGCCCCATCACGTGGCACGTTGATGACCCCAGTGCGGGACCGAGGTGCGGAATTCGTTCACGATGCTGCGGCACGGTGGGGCGAGTCGCCCCAGCTGAACGCGATTCGCGACATGCTCGGCGCGGCGGGTACCGGTGGTACAGGTGCGTGATCTGCTGCCGCGCGAGGAACGAGCCGGCCCACTCGGCTACTACCGGTTACTCACCTTCGAGCACGCGGCCGCACTACACTCAGCCGCACGGGATTGCCAGGAAGGCCTCGACGAAAGCCTTTTTGCAATCACCCCGGACGACGGATTGCACCTCACGCTCGACAGAATCACCCGCGATGGCGGCAGTACTTCGGAGCAACGTGCCCGAATCGCCGAAGTCGCCGTTCATGCTTGCGCACGACAGTCCCCGTTCGCATTGACGATCCGGCAGTTGACCAATATGCGGGGCACGATTGCGATCATCGTCGAACCCAGTAACCGGGTGACCGCACTACGCGACGGCCTCCGCGCGGCGACATCGTCCATACTCCCCGACGCCGCGGTGAGAAACACGACCTCCGCACCACATGTGACCATCGCATACCCGATCTATGAAGAGCTGACCACCGAAGCCGCGGCGGCGGCCGAAGCCGCGGATACTCGACTGGACCATGTGAGTGTGTCGGTCTCGGAAGTCGGCATGGTGGCGCTCGAGCGGCACGGGCACGAGTACCGGTGGGAGACGATCGCCCGCATCCCGCTCACCGGTCCGTGAAACTCGACAGCCGTCGGCGCGGGCAGGCCTGCCCGCGCGCGTCGAGCAAGCGCTCTCAACGTGGCGGATCATCGTAATCGCTAGGCCGGAAGATCATCGCCACGACCACCACCAGCGGCAACACCACCACGAACACCAGTCCGCACTGCCGTCCACTCATCACCGCGCACCGCCGAGACGCGTCCATCGCGCGAACGAAGCACGCGGCGCCGCACATTCGATATCGGCGACCGCCATCACTCGATCCATCGTCATCGCATCGACATGGCGGTAGACGGCATCACCACGATCTCGGCACCACACGACTCGGCCTGCTCCGCCAACCCCAGCACCGATAAACCGTCAGCCCACCGCACCGTATACCCCAGCCGACGGGCGAGCCGACGCACTTGCGCGGCATCCCATTCCGGGGTCGGGGACAACTGATGTATCCAACCGAGCGCGAACACGCGTAGTCACTCCCTCACAACGGTTCGAATGGCGGAGCACTCGACACCGGCCGTCACAGACTCCCACCCAATTACGGGAGTAGTACGCCGATCTGCGAGATAACGGCATCAACGACCTATCCGGTGCCGCATCCACTCTGTCGTTCGAAGAGTTCTGCATGAACCGCAGCACGTTGCACTTGTGTTCGTATAGCGAGCCACCTTCCGTTGGCTGACAAGCTCTGATCACAGTCAAGACCTCGGGACGCATGAGGGGTACCCGCCAGACGGCGCAAGTCCGACTCGAATACTATTCGTGACGGATGATGTCCAGAAAGATTACTACATTTAATGCATGCCGTCGACGAATACTGCGGGAAGGGCCCGACGGATCATGAGGCGGGGGGATTTCGCATCTTGTCATATAAGGCCGGATCCTGATCACGGAACCCCTTGTCAAGCCATTCATGCTTCTTGACCAGAAAGTGCCATGTCGGATCTTTCTCGATTCTCCCAGATCTTTTATATATATGATTCCAGTACCACCATACATACGATCGGCCGAACACTGCGACTGCATCCTTTTCGCTTATATATCCCTGCGCCCTCCAAGAGTCGATCAGATAGAAGAAGCGCAGCACGGCGGATACGGAATCGTATTCGTCCGAGTTGATGATCCGTGCGCCATTGATCTCCTTCTCGAAGAGGTCGGCGAAGGTCCACTTTGGATCCACCGACGTCAGTATGCGTTCAGCATTCAGTCGATGCCTGTTGAGGTCGCCCACGAACCAAGATAATTCGAGTTCGTGCAACTTTCCACGCTCACGCTCCCGGTGCACCGTTTCTTGTTCGCGGCGCGCTATTTCTTGTTGAACTACTTGTTGACGGTTTGCCGCGTCTCGCTGGCTTCTATAGCTTCTATATGCAGCTCCAAGGCTGCGATATGCTACGATTACCGCTGCAATTGTAACGAGCAGAGTACCCGTCGCAACGATCAGAGTACCGAGGTCGATCCAATTCTCCGCCGTCATTTTATCCACCACTTCCGCACTCGGGCCCGGGCTGATTCTCGACCGCGAGAAACAACTTTCATGAGTCCGAATCCCTTCCCCGCCGATGGCGGCACCTCGGAGTGCTCGAGCCTGCGCATCGATCCGCCATCGAATCGAACCGATTTCGTGCGCTCAATGGTCTGATGAATTATCGCCCCCGAGCCTGGTCGGAATGTTTGAAACCAGATGCGTCTGCATCATGGAATCGCCGTGGACTTTACTCTTACCCAGATAGTGGGATAACGTCTTTCCGGGTGCGTTCGACTAGGTGAACACTCCTTTGGCGCGATCGGTCACTCCAACCCTTGAAGCGGGCTACCGTCTTCAGCCGCGAAGAACCTCCATGCCGCGTATAAACCTGCCGACCTCATGGAAGGCATCCGACGCATGAATCAATATACGACCGGAGGCCCGACTGGCACGTAACGATATCATCTACATTCACCGATTGAACAGACACCTGTCCAGGTTTGCATAAATCGATCGACCGCACAGGAGTAGCCGTCTATCTCAATCGCGGCGATCCACCGCGGCAGGTTCTGCGCGACGTCCGACACCAGTTGACCGCGCCAAACGCCAAGAGCGACAACCTCAAAACCCTATCCGAAAGAAGCCCTCCAGTGCCGACTGCGCCGCGTGGCCGAACGTAGGCGCCGTCACCGTTGGCGATAACGGTAGCAAGCCCTCGACGTCGAGCCCCTCCGCGGTGCTGCGCCCGGCCTGGCCGCCGGAAGACCGAATCGTCGTGCTGTAACGCGCCTGGGGCGCCCCGCGACAGTGAACGTGAGTGTTCGTGACCTGCTCGCGGGGAACCGACAGTCAACCGATATCGGAAATCCCATTGCGCGCCTGTCTATTTCAGGAGTGACAGTGGGTACTGGACAGGGGAGAAGGTCAGATCATGCAGATATCAGGCGAGAGGCGACGATGGCGCGCGAGTATCGGACTGATGCTCGGCATAGTGGTGCCGGTACTGATCGTGACCGCGTGCACGGCCGACGAACAGAACTCCGACACGACAGGTTCCGGCACCACGACCGCTGCCCTGAGCAGCGTCTCGAAGACGGCCTCCCCGACCACCACGGCGGCGTCGGCCGATCCGGGCGGAGCTCAGGGTGACCCGGGCGGTGGAGTGGACACGGGGCAACCCGGCGGGGAACAGCCCGGCGGCACCGACACCTGTGGGGCGACGCCGTGTGGTGTCACGAGCGATCCGGCTCCGGCGCCCGGTGGCACGGACACCTGTGGTGGTGCGACCGAGTGCGGTGTCGCCGTGTGGGATCCGTGTCGGATATCCGATGCCGACATCACGCAGTTGGGATTCCGTCCCGACAGCCGACAGATGCTCACCGATTCCGGCGGCGTGACCGACACGCACTGTCGTTGGCAGTCCCTGACCGGCGAATCCGAATTCACGATCTCGTCGACCCGGCAGACACTGGAGGAAGTCCGGCAGAGCTTCGATTACGTGGATTTCAGCTCGCTGTCGGTCGGCGGCCGATCGGGCTACCAGTATCGTGCGGCCCAGGACTCGAACCACATCGGGTGCTATGTCGGCATTCCGGTGCAGGACGGCCACGTCGCGTTCGTCACGCGGAATCTGACGCCCACCGCACCCGAGGAACCGTGTGCTGCGGCGCGGCGTATCAGCGAAGCTCTGGTCGGGTACGTGCCCTGAGCACACAAGAGGAGCGGCCCTCGGTCCGGGACTCGGGCACAGCCGTGAAGTGAACCGTTGTCGGCCCCCGGCGCACCACGCGCCGGGGGCCGGTCTCGTTTCGGCGGAGGAGCATCGGCCGATGCGGTAGTTCGCGAGGGGAGCCGACAGCACACCGCAGGCGGTCGCACGCCCGCTCGGTGACATCCACGGAGTTACCGACTGAATGATCGGAGGTGCTTCGTGTACGGCACGCAACACCGGGATGAATATGTCCTCACGTACCCGGAATTCGGGTTTACCCAGCTTATGCGGCCGCCAAACCCGCTTTACCGTGTACGCATGCACGTCCTGTTCGTCTGCAATGGCAATGTCTGCCGATCGGCCATCGCCGAGCGGCTCACCCGGGCGATCGCCATCGACTACCGGCTGCCGGGGCTCACCGCCGAGAGCGCGGGGACGCGCGCGCTGGTCGGGTTTCCCATCGAGCCGCTGGCGGCGCAGACGCTGCGGGGGCTGGGCGGCGATCCGGAGGGATTCCGGGCGCGCAGGCTCGCCGCCACCCATGTGGACCGCGCGGATCTGGTGCTCGCCATGACCGAGCAGATCCGTGACCAGATCGCGGTCGACTACGGGGCGGGGGCGCGGACGTTCACGCTGCCCCAGGCGCACCGGATCGCCAAGGTGACCGGGGCGCGCACCATCGCGGCACTGCACGCCGCGCGCAATGATCTGTCGCTGGTGGGGCGGGAGAACATCGCCGACCCGGTGGGGCTGTCCGAAGCCGCGTTCTGCGAGGTGGGCGATCGGATCGCCGAGCTGCTGGTGCCCCTCATGCGGGCGCTGGCGCCGCACGAACAGCCCGTCGAGCGAGCGCACCGGCCCCGGCTCGTGGTCGGTCCGAGCGCGCATGCCCGGCCGTTGCCGAGGTTCATGGCCGCTCAGCGCGTCGGCTGAGCGAACCCGCGGCCACCTGGGCGATATCGCCCGCGGGCAAAAAACTCTCCTCGGACTGTGTCGCCGGTGCGCCTCGGGCGATTACACTGCCCGCGAACACCTTCCGCCGTTGACGCCCTCGACACGGGACAGGAATCGAACATGCCGAAACGCATCTCGGATGTTTCGCTCCAAAATAGGGTGTTTCCGCAGGTCAAACCCTAAACCAGCCCGGCTCGAAACCCCCCGATTCCAGTTTTAGTGTCACTTTCCCCGGCGCCACCGACTCCAA